>JAFVWV010000177.1 GCA_017501495.1 Bacteroidales bacterium
ATCAACGATATATCAACGATATTTCAACGATTGCAATCGTCGAAATATCGTTGATATATCGTTGATGTATCGTTGATATGCACTACCGGTAGGCAGGAAAACCGGACGAAAAAGGCTTAAAAACCGTTAAAAAAAACATAAATTACGTTAATGAAGCAAGGCGTGGGTCCGGATTGGAGTGGGTGGGAAAAATAATTTCCGCCATGTCGAAATTATTTCGTATCTTTGCACCGATGAAGAATATTCGCAATTTCTGCATAATCGCTCATATTGACCACGGTAAGAGTACCTTGGCCGACCGCCTGCTGGAGGTGACAAACACCGTCAGCCAGCGCGAGATGCAAGACCAGGTGCTCGACGATATGGACCTTGAAAAGGAGCGCGGCATCACCATCAAGAGCCACGCCATACAGATGAACTACAAGGACTACACCTTGAACCTCATCGACACTCCGGGGCACGTCGACTTCAGCTACGAGGTCAGCCGCGCCATAGCGGCCTGCGAGGGGGCGCTGCTGGTGGTGGATGCCACGCAGGGCATTCAGGCCCAGACCATCTCGAACCTCTACCTGGCTCTTGAGAACGACCTTGAGATCATCCCTGTGATGAACAAGATAGACCTCGACAGCGCCATGCCTGAAGAGGTGGCCGACGAGATTGTCGACCTGCTGGGCTGCAAGCCCGAGGAGATATTGCGCTGCTCGGCCAAGACGGGCATGGGTGTGCCGGAGATACTGGATGCCATCGTGGACCGCATACCGGCCCCCGAGGGCGACCCCGCGGCGCCGCTGCAGGCGCTGGTGTTCGACTCGGTGTTCAACCCCTTCCGCGGCATCATCAGCTACTTCCGCATCATGAACGGCACGCTGCGCACGGGCGACCATGTGAAATTCTACAGCACCGGTCGCGAGTACGACGCCGACGAAGTTGGAGTGCTGCGGCTCAACATGGAACCATGCAAAGAACTTTCGGCCGGCAACGTGGGCTACATCATCAGCGGCATCAAGACCTCGAAAGAGGTGCGCGTGGGTGACACCATCACCCACGTCTCGGCCCCATGCGAGAAGCCCATCGAAGGCTTTGAGGCCGTCAAGCCGATGGTCTTCGCCGGCGTCTACCCGGTCGACACCGACGACTACGAGGAACTGCGCGCCAGCTTGGAAAAGCTGCAGCTCAACGACGCCTCGCTCACCTTCGAGCCCGAGAGCTCGCTGGCTCTGGGCTTCGGCTTCCGCTGCGGTTTCCTCGGGCTGCTGCACATGGAAATCGTGCAGGAACGTCTGACGCGCGAGTTCGACATGGACGTCATCACCACAGTGCCCAACGTGCAATACAAGGTGAAGCTGACCAACGGCACCGAGCTCGACGTCTACAACCCCTCGGGCATGCCCGAGCCGAACAACATAGCCGAAGTATACGAGCCCTACATCCATGCACAGATCATCACCAAGGCCGACTTCATAGGTCCGGTCATCAAACTCTGCATGGACAAGCGCGGCCAGCTGAAAAACCAGAACTACCTGACCACCGACCGCATCGAGATCACCTTCGACCTGCCGCTTGGCGAAGTGGTGTTCGATTTCTACGACAAGCTGAAGAGCATCTCGAAGGGCTACGCCTCGTTCGACTACTACATCAACGGCTACCAGCCGTCGAAGCTCGTCAAACTGGAGATACTGCTCAACGGCGACCCCGTCGACGCCCTGAGCACGCTGACCTACGTCGACAACGCCTACCCCATCGGAAGGAAGATGTGCGAGAAGCTGAAAGACCTTATACCGCGCCAGCAGTTCGACGTGGCCATACAGGCCGCCATCGGCAGCAAAATCATAGCCCGCGAGACAGTGCGTCAGGTGCGCAAAGACGTGACGGCCAAGTGCTACGGCGGCGACATCACGCGTAAGCGCAAGCTGCTCGAAAAACAGAAAGAGGGCAAGAAGCGCATGCGTCAGGTGGGCAACGTCGAGGTGCCGCAGAGCGCCTTCCTCGCTGTGCTCAAGTTGGATTAAGAAACAAATATTCAATACAAATGAAAAACATTTTCAAGTATTTAGGTTTGGCCGTTATGTCTATGGCCATGCTGAGCCTCACGGCTTGCAACAACGATGACAATAAAAAAGACGACAACCAGACGCCTGCCACAGGCAACGCAGTCTACAAACTGCATTTCGGCGCTACCGACAGCCAGGCCCTGGCCGACGGCGACACCGTGGATTATGAGCCAGCACGCTGGGAGCGTGACCTCACCATGACGCAGGCCATCTTCTACATCGAGAACTGCACCAGCGCACCGGTGATGACCACGCAGACCTACGAGTTTGTCGAGGGTCAGACTGGCCAGCTGCTCGAAATCTGCGCCGGCGGCAACTGCCCGTGGAACGGCCAGCCCTACGAGGTGGCTGTCGGGGTCGACGACCAGAAGCCCGTCACCGTCGAGGTGGGACTCAGCGATGAATACACCGGTGTGTCGATTGTCAAACTGAAAGTGGGCCGCGCCGAGACGATGGCCGACGCAGTGACGGTCTATCTCCGCGTCCACCTCGGCTAATCGAGGCTGCGGCTGTAGCGCCGCACAAGCATCATGTACCAGACGACCAAGGCGACGTGAACCGCCGCCGAGGCCAAGGCAAACATACGGATGGTCAGCAGGAAGCTGCCCATCCGTATGCCTATATATATGGCCGCCGCACGCAGAAGAAGCATGGCTATGTGGAAGCGCAGCTCGGTGCGTTGAGCCGAGAAGACGTTGGGCAGATAGAGCAGGCTGGTGGATACGAAGGCCGCCAGTGCCCAGGGAAGCAGGGCCTGCACGTAGGGTCCGCAGCCATGCCAGCGGCTGCCGAAGCAGAAGGCGAACACCGGTTCGGCCACAAACCATGCCGCCACGCACACCGCCACGGCGGCACCCGCCAGTGGCAGCACGAAGCGCCGCAGCAGTGGAGCTATGGCTTGGCGGCTGTGTACGGCTTCGGCCGTGCGGGCATAGAGCACACGCTCGATGGCCGAACTGATGAGGTTGACCGGTTGCAGGGTGAAGGTCAGCGCCAGGCCGAAGAGGCCTATCTCGGCGCGGCCGAAGTAAGCCGCCGCCCAGAGAAAGGGCAGGTTGGACGAGAAGGTGTTGATGAAGTCCTTGGGCGCAACAAAAAACGGATAGTTGCGGTGGGCCCGCGCAGCCGCTTTGCGCTCGGCGGCCGTGGTGGGCGGAAGGCTCAGCCTCCGCAGCCCCAGACGATAGTTGATATTGGCTGCTGCCTGGCCCAGTACGGCTCCGATGGGCAGTCCGGCAGGCAAGACTCCGGCCAGTCCCAAGAGTATCTTGCTCAATGCCCCGCCTCCGGCATTGACAGTCTCTGACAGGGCTATGTGGCGGTAGCGGTGGTAGCGGTTGTAGACGAAGCTGTAGATGCGCGAGGTGCCGCAGAAGAAGACCATCGGCGGTATGAGCAGCACCATCCAGCCCAGCGGGCGGAAATGAGCCGGCAGCAAGCCGCTGAGCCACAGCGCGGCGGCTACGGTCAGCAGCACACACGAGACGATGGTGTTCAGCCGCAGGGCGAAGCGCGTGACGGCGGCGGCCTGGCGGTCGTCGTCGGCCACGACGGTGGCCAGCTCGTATTTGCAGGTGCTGGCAATCACCAATACTTCAATATAGGAATAGAATATATTGAACAGGCCGTAGTCCTCGGGCGAGTAGATGCGCGTCAGCACAAAGTAGGCTGCAAGTGCTATGCCCTGGGCCAGCACATTGCCGCTGAGGACGGTGGCCGCCTCGCCGACTAATTTTGAACTCCGCAGTCTTGCCATCATGCTATTCAAAACAACTATTGTCTTAACTCCGCTAACTCCTTTATTAAAAAAACTATTGTCTTAACTCCGCTAACTCCTTTATTAAAAAAAACTATTGTCTTAACTCCGCTAACTCCTTTATTAAAAAAAACTATTGTCTTAACTTCTTAACTTCTTAACTTCTTAACTTCTTAACTTCTTAACTTCTGATTAACTTCAGATTCACACCTCCCCGTGATACTTTCTCAGCACCCACTCGGCCGCCAGCAGCAGTATGATGAGCGCCAGCACCAGAGGCAGTCGCAGGAAGTCGGCATGGCGGGTGTGGGTGTAGATGATTGGTTTCAGACTTTTCAGCTCGTCGCGCAGCTCGTCCATCTGGTCGGGGTAGAACATACGGCCGCCGGTGGTGGCGCTGATGGTGCGCAGCAGGGTGTGGTCGGCTGTGAGGCGGCGCAGCTCGAGGTTGATGGCCTCGACGGCGAAAGAGCCCTCGGCGGTCAGGCCGTCGTCGGTGGTGGCCTTGTAGCGGTAGAGGCCTTCGCCGAGGTCGGGTAGCGCCAGCCGGTAGGCCTGCCCCTCGCGCACGAAGGTGTAGTCGGCATGCAGGGAGTCGCCGGTCAGCGTGAGTTTCACCTCTGGACTGTTGGTCAGTTCGTAGGCTTCGTTGTATAGCTGCGCGCGGAGCACAGGCATCTCGCCGGCGGCATAGCTGCGTTCGGCCAGCACCTGCAGGCGGTCGCGCTTCTGCTGCATGGCGGTGAAAGCCACAAGTTGCGAGACGAGTCGGTCGAAGTGCTCGTGGCTGCTGCTGGCCTGATAGTCCATCAGGCGCCAGCGCCAGAGGCCTTCGCCCCAGACGAAAGCGCGGCGCTGCTGCCCCTGCGAGGTGGCGGCCACGAGGGGTTGGCGACTGTCGATATTGCCCAGGCGTGCGGTGAAGAGCATCTGCACACCCTCGGCCATGCGTGCTTCGCCGAACGGCGCCGAAAGCGGCGGCAGGGCCTCGATGGCCTCGGCGTCGTGGTCGGTCAGGTGGAAGAGCGTGAAGGCATCCTGGTGCATGGCTGTCACCTCATTGCTTTTGTTGCTTTTGGCCACTATCTCCAAGCCGCTGTGCAGGGCATTGAAGCGGGCGAGGTCGGTCTGCAGGCCGATGACGAAGAGTTGAGGCAGGCCATCGGTGTAGCGGATGTCGGTGTGCGTGCGCGACGGCAGGTTGTGCAGCACGGCCATGCTGTAGTCGTCGGCGTCGAAGCGAGCCTTGCCTTTGGCCATGTCGTCGGCCATGATGATGTTGGCTTCGTAGTTTGGGTTGCTCTCTATGGAGCGTTTGAGGGCTGCCAGGTCGGGGTGGGGGGCATTGGCGAAGACTGCCACCTTGCGGCGGGCATCTATGACGTCGACATAGAAAGTCAGGATGTTGTTTTCGGCGGAGACTTCGCCGTCCGCCACGTCGAGGCGCACGGTGTAGCGCTGCAGTCCGGCATTCTCGGCCGGCAGGCTGGCGCTTATGGCGGTGCTGAAGTCGTCGTCGGTGTAGGCTATGGACTGCGAGAAGAGCCGTCGTCCTGCGGCATCGCTGATGCTGAGGGTGGCGTTGTGGCCGCGGAGAAGGGTGGCGTTTACGGTGAGCTCGATCGGGAAGTTGTTGCCGAGCATGGCTATGCGGTTGCAGCGCATGTCGGCCAAGGCGGCGTCGCGGCGCTGGGCGGTGTCGCCGAGGGCAACGGTGTAGACAGGTATACCCAGCCGTTCGGCTACGGTGACGGGGTTGCTTCCATGGTTGTATATGCCGTCGGAAGCAAGGACTATGGCTGCGGCATCGGGCGGCACAGCGTCGAGCATGGCGCCGAGGTCGGTCTGCATGGGATTGCCGGCATCGGCAGAGCGCACTGCCTGGCATTGGCCCGCGATGTCGTCGTAGAGGCCTTTCAGCGTGAAAGCCGAGTCGGCACTTGTCTGCACCGACAGAGAGCAGTCTTCAATCAGGTCCACACGGGGCTGTTGGCGTTCGTGCACCTTCTGCCTGGCCATCGGTGCGCAGAGCAGGAAGGCTATGGCGCTGACGGCCAGAAAACGCAGTGCGGTGAGCAGCCACAGCAGCCATCCGCTGAAGCGTCGGCGACCGACGAAGTAGAGCACTCCGGCGTAGAGGGCACCTGCCAGCAGGCAGAGCAGTACGGCATACCAGGGATAGTCTATAATCATCGTTTAATTGCCATAAATAAGTGTGCTGAAACGGTTGTCGGCAAAGGCCTCGGCGGCGGTGCTGCGCAGGTCGTCGGGGCTGACGGCCATGATGTCGGCGGCCATCTCTTCGATGGTGTCTACCTTGTCGAAGCAGAGAAAGGCTTTGCCGATGCTTTGCATCTCGTTCAGACCGTTGTCGTTGTTGATGGCCATCTGGCCTATGAACTGGCGTTGCGCCTGACGCAGGGCTGTGGCGGTCAGGGCCGTGTCGGCCATGCGGCGCAGTTCGTCTTTGATGAGTTGGCAGACACGCTCCTGAGCATCAAGGTCGACCCCTGCATAGACATAGAAGAGTCCCGCGTCGCTGAAGGGCACATACTGCGATTCGATGCTGTAGCAGAAGCCGTAGCGTTCGCGTATGGCCACGTTGAGGCGCGAGTTCATGGCCGGGCCGCCGAGTATGTTGTTGAGCAGGGTGAATGCCGTCTTGCGGCGGTTGTAGATGTCGGGGGCGGCGCAGCCCAGCAGCACGTGTGCCTGATGGGTGTGGCGGTTGACGTGCCGCTCGAAGAGCTTGAATTCCGGCTTGGGGTCCCGTTTCAGTTCGGCGGCGGCGTCATTGCTGTACTGACCGAAATACTTCTCGCAGAGACGCACAAGGCGGTCGAAGTCGATATCGGCGGCCACGGTGACCACCATACGCTCCGGAGTGTAGCGGCTCTGCAGGAAGGCGCGCAGCCTTTCGGGCGTGAAGTGGCGCACGTTGCGCTTGGTGCCGAGTATGTTGTGCGCCAAGGGGTGCCCCTCGAATGCCAGTTCCTCGTATTGGTCGTAGATCAGTTCGGCTGGCGAGTCGCTGTAGCTGTTTATCTCTTCGAGCACCACGTCTTTCTCTTTCTCTATTTCGCCGGTCGGGAAGGTGGAGTGGAAAAGTATGTCGGCGAAGAGTTCGAGGGCACGTTCGAGGTGTTCGCCCAGCGATGTGGCATATAGGCAGGTCTCCTCTTTGGTGGTGAAAGCATTCAATTCGCCGCCCACGCCATCGATGCGGTTCAGTATGTGGTAGGCGCGGCGGTGTTCGGTGCCTTTGAAGAGCGAGTGTTCGATGAAGTGGGCCATGCCTTCGTCGGCGCCGCTTTCGTCGCGGCTGCCCACGTTGATGTATACGCCAGAATAGGCCACACGAGACTGTGTGTGGCTGAGTATGATTTTGATACCGTTGCTTAGTGTGTGGTATTGGTACATTGTCGGTCTCTGAAAGCTAAGAAATAGGTACAGAAAAGTATGCCAGCCAGAGTGTCGAGTGTGTCTTCGGTCAGGCATGATATAAGTATGGTGATCAGCCATGCCAGCATCAGCGGCGAGAGCTTCGCCTTGTTGCCTGCGGCAGCGCGGATGAACATGAAGAGAATGACGGCGAAGCCGAGCAGCCCCACGGCTGCCATCAGCGAAAGGTATTGGTTGTGGCTGCGCTTGCTGGTGCCGCTGAGCTCCGACTCTCTTTCGTAGAGCTGTGCGTGCAGTTCGTCGTCCACGTCGCCGGTGCCTACACCCAATACAGGGTTTTCTTTCACAATGTCGGCCGTGGTGCGCCATAGCTCGAAGCGCTGCAGCATGGTGAATCCTGCCACGGCATGGGTGTGCACGTAGAACTCGCGCTCCAGCAACATCACATAGACCATTTTCTTCACCACGTTGCCGCTCTCGTACACGGGGTTTGCCACGCCGCGTTCAACGGCAGCGATGTCGGCATCGCTCATCGCAGCCATGCCGACGCTGTCTTTTGTCTGTCCCATGGCATTCAGGTAGCGCACCAATGTCGACTCAACGGTGTAGCCGCTTTCGGTGTGGCCGTCGTATGGCAGGGCGCTGCGGTTGTCCCACTCTTTGCGCAGCTCTTCGCGGCAGACGTAGTTGTTCATGTAGTTGCCGTTTTCTATTATGCCGTCTTCGGCATGACTGTAGGGGTTTCCGTTGGCGGTGGCGGCCTTCAGCGGTTCTGTCGCCATGGGAACCATGTGGTAATAGCTGTGCACTTCATAGCTCAATATCACCGCAACCGCCACGGCGACAGCTGCCCATGCCGCGATAAGCCACCAGCGGCGGTAGTGTGTCAAAAGTATCGCTATCGACACCACCGTCAGCACGGCCAGCGCCGTGTAGGAATGCAGCATTACGAGGAATGCCAGCATCCACAGTCCCACGGGCAGCGCCAGCCACCGCCACCGGCTCTGCCAGTGAATCATGGTGCCGATGCAGATGTAGAAAACCATGCAGCAGTTAAGGGCGAAACGTATGTGGGAGAGATATGGTATTGCTTCGCGATATGGTAGACCGGCTATTGTCGTCAGGCGGACGAAACCTATAATCGACACCACAAGCACCGTGCTGGCATAGAGCCACAACACCGTGCGCCGGGCCCGCCCTTCCAGCGGGCGTGTGGTGAGTATAATCAGCGGCAGTGCCAACATCGGCAGCTTGACACGAAGGACGTCCAGCCCATGCCCTGTGTTCTGCGTCCAGGCCATACCGATAGCAAGCACGGCATAGAGCGCCAGCCACGCCTGCAGCAGGCGGCTCTCGCGGGCCATCTGCCACTTCTCGCGCCAACGGCCTTCCAGCACCCAGTTGGCCAGCAGCAGCACCCACATCAGGTTGGAAGCCCACACCGATGTCACCATGGTGCCGCCGAGCAGCGTCAGCAGCACCAGGTATATCATTCTATGTGTCTTTTCGCCCAGCACTGTTTGTCGTCACTTGCTCAGTTCCGTCATGGCGCGCTCCACCACTTTGTCGCCTTTCAGGGCTCCTTCCATGCGGCCCTCGTCATAGTAGTAGCGGAGCAGAATTTCATTTTTCAGCATCTCGCACACCTCTTCGCGGTGTTTCTGCAGGTCGCCCTCTTTTTCTTTCTGCAGGGCGGTTTCCATCGCAGCCAGCTCTTTCTCTATGGCACCGTCGTATTTCTCTTCTTTGGCCACGTCGCGCAGTTGTTTCATCACCCGCTCGGTCACGGTGTTGTATTCGAGTTTTTTCTCCTTAAGGAATTGGCAGAAGTCGGCGTAGATATCGTCTGTTATCTCAAACTCGCCTGCAGGGGCGATGCTCTTGTGCGAGCGGTAGAACTTCGTGGCATAGTCGAATACCAGCAGTTTCTGCGCCAGCGCCACGCCGAGGTTCGACATGTATTCCGGCTCCACCTCCACGTCGGGCTCAATGCCGAAGCCGTCGTAGACCGTGCGTCCGGCCTTGGTCTTGAAGGCTGTCTTCAGCGAGTCGGGCACCTTCACGGCGCGACCGTTCTCGTCGCGGTGGCTGTAGTCGATGGCCTGTATGCAGCGGCCGCTGGGTATGTAGTATTTGCTCACCGTCACCTTCATCTGGCTGTTGTAGGCCATCGGCAGTATGTTCTGCACCAAGCCTTTGCCGTAGCTGCGCTGGCCGACGATGACGGCGCGGTCCAGGTCTTGCAGGCTTCCGCTTACAATCTCGCTGGCCGAGGCCGAATTGCCGTCAATCAGCACCGCCAGCGGTATCTCTGTGTCTTCTGGCGCCATGTGGGTGAAGCTCTTCATGTTCTTCGACGCCACCTTGCCCTTGGTCTCGACCACCAGCGTGCCGCGCGGCACCCAGATGTTCACAATGTCGACGGCCTCGTTCATCAATCCGCCGCCGTTGCCGCGCAGGTCAAGAATGATGCCCCGCATCGAAGGCTTCTCTTTCTTCAGGCTCACGAAAGCCTCGCGCACATTCTTGGCTGCATCGGTGGTGAACTCGTCCAGTTTTATGTAGCCGAAGTCCTTGCCCTTGCCAACATAGCCGTAGTAGGGCACGTTGGGCAGGTGTATCTCGCGGCGCTTCACGGTGACGTCGAACTCCTTGCCCTCGCGCTCCAGACGCAGCCTCACGTCGGTGCCGGCCTGGCCGCGCATGGCAGCGCTCACGTCGGGTGTTTTCTTGCCCTTGGTGCTTTGTCCGTCGACGGCCACAATGCGGTCGCCGGCCTTTATGCCTGCCTCGTCGGCTGGCAGCCCCTTGTAGGGCTCACTGACGTAGATAGAGTCGCCGCGCTGCATAATCATGGCACCCACGCCGCCGTACTGGCCCAGCAGCTGCAGCTTCACATCCTCCATTTGGCTCTCGGGGAAGTAGTTGGTGTAGGGGTCGAGCGAAGCCAGCATGGCGTCGATGGCCACCTTGATGGTCTTGCCCGGATCCACGTCGTCCACATAGTTCAGGTTAAGATTTTTATACACTGCCGAGAAAATCTCAAGATTCTTGGCAATCTCGAAGCCGCGGTCGTCCTGCGCCGCCGCACGCTGTGCGCCTGCGCCGACCAAAAGCAAGAGTCCGAATATGATTGTCTTCTTCATGTTCCCATATTGTTTAATAATACACAATAACACACAAACCACTTTTTTATTGTGCATGGTCAGACAAATATTCAAGCCGACAAGCCATCGAGCCGACAAACCATCGCAAAACGCTCGTGCATACAAGTAGATGCATTCGACTCAAACCCATACAATCCATATACCAAAAGCATACCAACTCTATTGTCTTATAGAGATGGTATAGAGATGGTATAGAGATGATATAGACAACTATGCTCTCAGTCAGGAACTTATGTAGGCTTTTCGCCGTGCCGTGGCGGAGGGGGAAAAACGCACATCTCCCCCGATGGCAGAGGAGATGTGCGTTTCTGTATAAGTGTGTTGGTGAATGGAGTTTACTTGACGACCACCACTTTCTGTATGGTGTGCGTGCCGACTTTCACCACATAAACGCCGGCGGACGGGACGTCGAAGTCTGTCTTGCGGCCCTCGTCTATCAATCTGCCTTTGATGTCATAGATGCGAACATCCTCATTCAGTTCGGATTCGACTATGATTTTGCCGTCATTTGTGTAAATGTTGATGTTTGCTTCGGAGATGTCGTCGATGCCCTGTGTGCCTGTAATCTTGACATTGGCGATGCCGAGAACAAACACGTCGTCGCTGCTGTGGTGACGGAATGCTATACGGATGGTCTGTCCGCGATAGTTTTGGAGGCTCTTGCTTCTGTTCACGGCGTTTGCCGAATTGAGGGTTTCGCTGTACAGCGGCGTGGTAAAGTCGCTTGGTGTGTTTCCGCCTGTGGTGGACACATAGACAGAGTAATGCTCGGCGAAGTAAGAGTCGCTCAGACCTGCGGCTTGCCATGACAGGGTGAAATTGCCCGTCGACGGAATTTGGATTTTGCGGCTGATAAGCCAGTTGTCCGGTGTCAGGGATTGGTTTGTGCCGTCAAAGTACGAGTACGACTCAGACACCGCATAGCCGTCATAGTGTCTCCAGTTGTATCCGTCGCCGTCGGCGTCCACTGTCTTCCAGCACGTGAGGTCTGCGTCGAAGGTGTTGTTCCAGGGGAACGATGTGATGGGGGCGCAATCGGCGTTTTCTTCGAAGTAGGCGGTATAGGTGGCATTTGCGCTGACGGTCACCGTACGCGGATTTTGCGTATTGTTGTCCTGCCAATGCGAGAAGTGGTAGCCGTTGCTGGCGGTAGCGGTCAGCGTGGCTGTCGAGCCTTCGGCATAGGTGCCACCGCCGCTCACGGTTCCCATTGTGGCGTTGGCAGAGTTGACGGTCAGGGTGTACATCGTGGGTGCTTCCATTACGGTGATGTCGTCGATGTTCAGATAGTTCATGTCAGAGCATCCGTGGTGGCGGAAAGCAAAGAAAACGGTCTGTCCGGCATACTGGGAGAGGTCTGCCATGTGTTGTTCCCAAGCGTTGATGGTGTTGCCGGTATAGAGCTCGGTGCTGAATGCAGTAGGCATATTGCCTGTTGTGGAGATGTACACGGTGTAGTGTTCGGCAAAGTCTGTTTCGTGCGAGCCTCTTGCATACCAGCTAAGACACATCGGGGTGTTGGCCGGTAATTCGAAGGCGCATGAGACAATCCAGTTGTCGGGTGCCACAGGACCGTTGTTGTACGATGCAGAAACCACAGAAGAAGAACCCGTGTGCGGACTGCCTGAATAGAGAGTCCACACAAGGTCGTCGCCGTCATTGTCGTACAGGCTCCAGCAGCCGAGAGTCGTATCGTTCTCCTCAAAGCTCATGGTGTATGGATAGTTGTCGATGATGCATGCATCGTCGAGATACTCCCTCAGATCGATGAAGTTGATATTGTCAAGGTCAAGGTAGAACATATTGGTGCACTCGTGATGGCGGAAAGCGATGTAGATGCGTTGACCGACATAGGCCGAGAGGCTCACTGCCTGCTCTTCCCATTCGTTGGTGGTGGTTCCGGTATAGAGAACGGTTGTGAAGTCGGCAGGTGTATTGCCGGTAGTGGATACATATACGGTGTAGTTTTCCGCATAGTCGTTGGCATCGCGTCCTCTGGCATACCAGCGAAGCTGGGGCATGGTCGTGTCGGCCAGTTCGATGGCTGGTGAAATCAGCCAGTTGTCGGGCGTGAGGGCACCCAGGCTGTTGTCGTATGACGCCGATGACAAGCCATAGCCGGATATTCCGTAGAGAGACAGGTTCCAGCCGTTGCCGTCGCCATCCTGGTCTAAGGTATGCCAGCAACTTGTGTAGAGATTCCAGTCGCCGAAGTCCAGCGTATAGGGCAGTGCCGAGATGATGCAGGTGTCCGGACCGAAAGTGGCGGAGAGGGTCAAGTCGGATGTCGGGTGGAAGACACGCGGGTTCTCGGTGTTGCCGTCGCTCCATTCATAAAAGATGTAGCCGTTGTCTGCGGTGGCTGTGAGCGTGGCAGTGTCGTGGGCGCAGGTGGGCTGTATCACGTTCACGGTGCCGTGGCCGTTGCTTGTGACGGTGAGCACGTATGGTTGGTTCTGATAGTTGGAGAAAGAGCCCCAACCCGTGGCGGATTGGTAGTCGCTGGAGGTGCAGGGCACGTATACCGGGACAGATGTGTTGACGCCGAGAAAGACATTGGTCCCGAGCGTCGGCGGTACGGCGGCTCTGGAATGGATTTCAGAAATGGCGGAGCAGTAGGCAAAGGCCTGTTCGCCGATACTGGTGATACCGCTTCCGATTGTTACATTGGTAAGAGCAGAACAGTGTTGGAATGCATTGGGGCCTATGTAATGAAAACAGTCGGGTATACTGATCGATGTCAGGCTGGTGCATCCTTTGAATGCTTCGCCGTATAAGTAGCAGTAGCCGTAGGGAGTGTTGCTCAGGAGCGTGACAGATGCCAGATTAGTGCATCCGCTGAATGCCTCCGAACGGATGATGTCTACCGAGCTCGGTAATACAACGGAAGTCAGACTGGTGCATCCTTTGAAAGCAGCTGTATTTACAACCTGCAAAGTGTTTGAAAGTGTCACTGATTGTAGATTTGCGCATCCCATAAAGGCATACGTTCCGAGCGACGTGACGGTATTTGGCATAACAATGGATGTCAAGGCGGAGTCGCCATTGAACGCATTGTCGCCGATGCTTGTCAGAGAATCGCCCAAGCCGACGGTTGCCAAGTCGGTACAATCGTAGAAGCAGTGTTCACCTATTTGCGTTACGGAATTTGGAAGCGAAATCGATGTCAGTCCGGTATGCCTGAAGGCACCTCCGTCGAGGATTGTTACGGAACTTGGAATGGTAATTTGGGTTAAGTTAGTTATATCCCAAAATGCACCGTGCCCGATTTTTGTTACAGTGTTTGGTATAGTGGTGACGCTGCATCCAAAAATCAATTCGTTTGTACTCGTTTTTATGATGGCGTTGCAGTTTCCCCGGCTGTCGTAGACGGTATTTCCTGCGGCCACTTCAATAGACGTCAAACCTTTGCATCCAGAAAATGCACTCGAAAGTATACTGCTGACAGATGCAGGAATATAAATTGAGACGAGAACAGAGTCGTCGTAGAATGCATATTCACCTATGCTCGACACAGAATTGCCTAATGTTACAGACCGCAGGATGCTGCAATGGGAGAAGGCTGATAAACCAATGGAAATAACCGTATTCGGAATGATTACGGTGTCAAATGACGATGACCAGTTGAAAGCATTGCCGCCAATTGTTTTCACGGGATACATTGCCGACTCATATTCCACGCTGTCCGGGATCACCAATTTGCTCTGCGATACGGAGTAGAGATCATAGCCTGTCACCTCGGCAAGGCCGTAAGACAGACTGTAGTTCAACGTATTCCCCTGATAAGTGTAGGAAAACGACTGCGCTCCCGCTCCAAGCGGAATCGCCAACGCCATCAACAGGACGGCAAAAACAGATAATTTGTGTTTCATGATGTTGTTTGTTTAAATTGTTGTATTATTGCCTGTTTATTTTATGACCACAATGCGTCGTGCCGGAGCATTGCCGACCTTGATGAGGTAGATGCCTGCGGTTGGAACCTCAAATGTGATTGTTTGATTGCTTGATTGCTTGGTTGCTTGAACACGTCCGACAGCATCGTAGAGCGTCACAGTGTTGCCATTGGCGCCTTCGACCACTATCGAGCCATCGGTCTGAGCCAGTCTCACGCCGTCGTTTGTCTCTGCACCTTCGATTCCTTCCGTGCCGCCAATGGACTCGAAGTAGGCGGTGTAGGTGGCGTCGCCGGTCACGGTTACAGTGCGCGGGTTCTGTGTGTTTCCATCGTGCCAGCGCACGAAGCGGTAGCCGGCATTGGGCATGGCTGTCAGTGTGGCCGTGGCTCCGTTGGCATAGCTGCCGCCGCCAGTCACGGTGCCCATCGTCGGGTCTGCACTTGTGGCGGTGATTGTATAGGCGCTCATTCCGATGATGTTGGTGAACTCGCGCCAGGCGTAGGCCACCTGGTAGCTGCTGAGCGACGCTGTGGGTACATACAGCGGTATGCCGCGGAACACGTCGTCGAAAGCGTTCACGTTCGCTACCGTGGGCGGCACGGCGGCATTACAAGTCATCTGGATGATGTGGTCGCCGCCTGCAAAGGCATATTCACCGATAGATGTGACACCGCTGCCGATTGTGACGTTGGCCAGCCCGCTGCAGTTAGAGAAAGCATTGTCGCCAATGCTGGTGACCGCGTTGGGAATGGTGAGAGAGGTCAGTCCGGTCATCCCATAGCACAGGTAATTGGGAATCCTTTGTACATTGTCGGCAAAAGTGAAATCAGTAATGTTATTGCAGCCATAAAAAGCCCTGACATCAGAGCTACTGCCAGCCGAGGCGCAATTGGACGCATTGAAGATTACTTCTGTCAAGCCGGTGCAGTTGGCAAAAGCCTTGTCGCCGATATTGGTCACGCCGTTTCCGATTGTAATGGAGGTTAAGTTTGTGCAGTCTTCAAAGGCCCTCTCTCCGATGTGTGTAATATTATTCCACCCTATGGTGATGGAGTTGAAAGAAGATCGTCTAAACAGATAAGCAGGTATCTGATGCACATTATCACCAAAGTTGATTGTAGTGATATTATTGCAGTTTCCGAAGAGCCCCAAATAATTAAGGTTAATCGAGCAATTAGCTGCATTGAAGTTCACTGAGGTGAGACCGCTGCAACCATAGAAGGCACCTCCGCCGATGCTGGTAACGGAGTTGGGGATTGTGATGGAGGTGAGTCCGCTGCAACCAGAGAAGGCGTCGTCGCCGATGCTGGTGACGGAGGTGGGGATTGTGACGGAGGTGAGTCCGCTGCAGCCATAGAAGGCGTAGTCGCCGATGCTGGTGACGGAGGTGGGGATTGTGAGGGCACCTGTCAGACCGCTGCAGCTAGAGAAAGCGTAGTCGCCGATGCTGGTGACGGAGTTCGGAATTGTGACGGAGGTGAGGTCGCTATAGTTACAGAAAGCACCGCTTATTGTGGTTACAGTGGACGGGATGGTGACATGGTTACTGTTGCCAATATACATAATAAGGTTGACCTTGGTCCCGTCAGCGTAGACGAAGTCGCCATCCATGTAGCCGTTTTGGCTTAATGCTCCCCAATGTTGATAACCATTAGGTGCATAGTCTGGTGCATTGCCATAATATTCTATATGCCTCACGTCGGCAAATGCAAGGTCGCCAATGAAGGTCACATCGTCTGGAATGGTGACATTTGCCAGACGATTACACCAAGCAAATGCCCAGTTGCCAATCCTGGTTACAGAATTGGCTATGGTAACATTTGTAAGGTTGGTGCAATTCGCAAAAGCCGTGTCGCCAATATTTGTGACGCCGTTGCCGATGGTTACGGTCGTCAAATTGGTGTCACTACGGAAAGCACGCATTCCGATTTTATCTACTGTACCGGGAATGGAAACAGACGTCAGCCCATAACACCAAGCAAACGCCCGGTCGTCTATATATTGCACCGAAGCAGGAATAGTAATAGATGTAAGACCTGACAAGACGAATGTGGCCGTGTGGATGGTGTCAAGGTTGTTGGGCAGCGTGATAGAGGTGAGGTTTGTTGTACCACGGAATGCCCATTCCCCGATGTAAGTCACAGAATTCGGGATGCTGATGGACGACAGACTGCTGCAATCATAAAAAGCGTAGTCGCCAATAGATGTCAACGAATCGCCTAAATCGACTGAAGTAAGGCCGGTACACCCAGAGAAGGGGTTGGCAAAAGATTTTACCGAACTTGGGATGGTGACAGATGTGAGGCCTGTGCATTCGTAGAATGCTGTTCCTATACTTGTGACAGGATAGGTGGTGCCATTGTGCACAACGGAGGCTGGAATTGTCAGCGCACCCGTGGGCTTTGTATATCCAGTCCAAGTTTCGGAGACTGTTGTGGCGCTCGCGTTTGGCCACACTACACTCACACCGTTTCCATCGGTACGAATGGAGTAATACAAGGTTTGCCCCGTAGGTGCGACGGCAGAGAAGTCGTAGGCACGGACGCTCTGCGGCAGTGCCAACGCCATCAACAGGACGGCAAAAACAGATAATTTGTGTTTCATGATGTTGTTTGTTTTAATTAGTAGGTTAATACTTTTCTTTTTCCCAAACAACACATAAAAAAGAAGCGCGGGAACAACTTTCTTGCTTATCCCGCCATTCTAGGCCTTCGCATTGCCTTTTGACTACAGAATAAGCAATGCCGAAGCCCACGCGTATGGATATAGTATGACCACTATATTCCAACCATGGACGGTGTACATTGCGCTATCGCGGTAGTCATCAGAAGTTGCGAAGTTCAGAATGGCCGCAGATAAAACGCCGTTACAACGTCTTTCTTATATGTCCTGCCGCCCCACCCTCGGCCTCGGTCAGGACTGCAAAATGCCCTCTTCGGCTTCGGCTGAAACGGCAGTGCAAAGATACAAACAATTATCGGACTGGCAAAATTTTTTTTGCCAGTCCGCAAAAAAAAGGTCTGCCCTGAATTAGTAATTCAGCCCGAACATATAGAGAGGGATGGTTCGCAGATAAGGATACTCTATGTCGTCTTTCACAACATATGCGTCAGCGACATTGGCCACCTGCTTGCGTTTCTTGTTCCGTCCACCCACCTCAAAGGTGCGCCCGTTGACAACAAAATACACAAAATTGTCGAATGAGCAATGCAGTTTTTGTAAAAATATGCATTTTCTGTTCGACAATTACTGCGGTGCAACGCCAAAATTGTCAAACCCGTAGTGCAATTCAAGGTGAAAAGTGTACTATGCAGCCTGCGATTTTACATTACATCTCCACCATCTTCCGTTCGAAGCCGGTGATGGTGAGCTCTTCGGGGCTGACGAACCACACGAGGTCGTCGTGCTGGAAGAAGATGTGGCGCGAGGGGTTGACAATCTTCTCTCCGCCGCGCTCGATGGCTATGACCATCACGTGGTGCTTGGTGGCGAGCGTCGAGGTGCCTATCTGCATGCCGCAGAGCGGGCCGCCGGCCTCCACGTGGTAGCGGTACATGTGCATCTCGTGGTCGCTGTGGTCGTGCACCAGCATGTCGGCCTCTTTCTCGATGTCGGCGCGTATGGCGCCGACCTGTTCTTCGGTGCCGATGACGGTGACCACGTCGGCCGGCATCAGTATCGCGTTCTTGCCCGGCAGGTCGATGACGTTCTCGCCGCGCTCGATGGTGACTATGTTGGCTCCGTAGCGGTCGCGTATGTCGCCTTGTTGCAGGGTGAGGCCTGCCAGCGGCGATGCCGCGGTGACGCGCATGCGCTCCATGGCAAACTCGTTCTCCATGCCCTCGGGTATATGGAATGCGGCCTGAGCCTGGCGGCTGTTGAAGTTTTTGGTGAAGCTCTCTTCGATGCGCCCGTAGAGGCCGTCGGCCTTGCGCGAGAAGAGCACCACGGCCACCACTATGACGGCTATGACCATCAGAAAGCCCACGGCCATGTCGACGTAGCCGGCCACGGCGGCGCCCACCGCCAGCAGGGCGGCGAAGTAGCGCAGCACCAGCATCGGTATGACCACGGCCTGGCTGAAGCGGTAGGTCTCGAACATCTCTTTGATTTTCTTGCGGCTGACGTTTTTGACAGCCACCGCCCAGAGGAAGGGCGACATGGCGGCCAGCGTGACCAGCAGGCCCAGCAGGCGGCTCCAGATCTGCGGTATCTCCAGTTCGGCGAAGAGGCCGTCGAGGAATGGCCTCAGCAGGCTGAGCGAGAGCAGCACGATGGCGGCCAGTATGACGCCGTAGAGCAGGATGCCCGTCAGCTGCTTGCGGACGAAGAGGCTGATGCTGCCGTGGCTGTCGTCGGCGCTGTGGGCATGCTCGCTGTATTGCTCCAGGTGTTTCTTCATGCGGCTGGGTATCTTGGGCTCGAGCCAGTTGTAGAAAGGCAGCGCCCCCTTGATCATGTAGGGGGTGACGAAGGTGGTCAGTATCGACACCGAGACGAGGATGGGGTAGAGGTCGTCG
>JAFVWV010000178.1 GCA_017501495.1 Bacteroidales bacterium
ACGAAAAAGGCATGCTCATCGGCATGACCGAGCGCACCTCCATAGGCCGCACCGAAGACGGCATCAAATACAAGGATGCCGACGGCAGCATGCACCCTCTGGCCGCAGACACCACCGTCAGCATGAACCTCTTCGGCTTCACGCCCGACTACTTCGAGAAGAGCGAGAAACTCTTTGTGGATTTCCTGCGAGAGCACGGTACGGAGATGAAGAGCGAATACTACATACCCTTCGCCGTCAACACCTTCATCCACAACGGCACAGCCACCATGACGGTGCTGAAAACCACCGCCCAGTGGTTCGGCGTCACCTACAAAGAAGACCGCCCGATGGTGGTAGAGCGCCTGAAAAAACTGCATGACCAAGGAGTTTATTGATTTCGTCCCCGCCTGCGGCGGAGATCTTGGAAATCTTGGAAATCATCGCCTCCGCCTATCGGGCTATAACAAATCTTGACAATCTGAAAGAATCTGGACATGATGGACAGAGAACTGCTTGACGCACTATCCTACGAGATTCGCGGTGCCGCCATGGAGGTGTACAACCATTTCGGACCAGGTTTGTTGGAATCGCTTTATGAGAAAGCACTTATGATTGAGCTGCAGATGCGCGACATAAAGGTCGAATCGCAGATTCCAATAAAAGTGGCCTACAAAGGGGTTCCCATCAGTGGCGACTACAGGTTAGACCTCCTGGTTGAAGACACCATCATACTGGAGCTTAAATCGGTGACCGAGCTGAATGCCTTGCACTATAAACAACTGCGGAGCTATCTGAAGTTGATGAACAAACCATTAGGATGGCTCATCAACTTCAACGAGGATGACTTTGCCCACGGAATGATAAAAGTCCCCAACAGGTTCTACAGGAAATAGATTCCATCAGATTTGCCAAGATTTGCCATGACCGAACAAGTAAAGTCCAACGATAATTTCCATGATTTCCAAGATCTCGCGAAGCGGGAGATTATAGAGTTTTCGAGAGAGCATGAGAACGAGGATACCGCGCGGCTATTGCTGAGTGCCGCACGGTATCCTGATATCGACATGCCGCTGGCGGTGCAGCAAATCGAAGGGCGGTGCACGGCACGCGAGAAATGGCCGTCGCTGCTCGATTGCGAGGACTTCCTCTACCCTCCCCGACTGAACCGCGAGCAGGCCTCGTCAGAAGAGACTGCGGCACATAAAGCCTATTTGGCCGATGAACTCTGCGGCAAAGAGGCGCTTGTCACCGTGGCCGACCTCACGGGCGGCATGGGCATAGACAGCATAGCTTTCGCACGGTGTTCACGTATAGTCAATACCATACGCACGCAAGCGTTGACACACGTAGACTATGTGGAGCGCAACAAGCAGCTCTGCACTCTGATGGAACATAACGGCAAGGCCGTCGGATTGGAGAACATCCATGTGCATTGCGCCGACAGCATGGAATGGCTCGCCAACGAAGACCGCCGCTTCGACATCCTCTTCATCGACCCCGCCCGTCGCTCGGCCACAGGTCGCAAAGTGGCCGCCTTCGAGGACTGCGAACCCGACATACTTCAACACATGGAACTGATGCGCTCGCGCTGCCGATGGCTGATGGTCAAAGCGTCGCCGATGATAGACATCGACCTGGCCTGCCGCCAGTTGGGCAACGTGGCCGAGGTGCACGTTGTCTCTGTAAAAGGGGAATGCAAAGAGGTGCTCTTCATCTGTGGCAACCACGACGGCGAGACCAAAATACATTGCACAATACGAGGAAGAAACGACGGAGAGTGCCACGACTGCAACTTCACTCGAAGCGAGGAAGCCGACGCCGAGCCGCACTACTGCGATGCCGTCGGCCGTTACCTCTACGAGCCCGACGCCGCCCTGATGAAAGGGGGGCCATTCAACCTCGTCTGCCAGTGGAAGAACCTCGAGAAACTGGCACCCAACACACACCTTTACACCTCAGACCGCTGGGAGTGCGACTTCTTCGGCCGCACCTTCCGTGTACTGTGCGAGCTGAAGTCAAGCCGCAAAGCCGTGGCCGAGGCCATACCCGACGGCAAAGCCCATGTGGTTACCCGCAACTACCCCGTGGCCGCAGCCGAGCTGCAGAAGCAGCTGGGGCTGAAAGAGGGAGGCAACCTCTTCGTGGTGGCCACCACCGTCGGCACACAACGCAAAATGTTTCTCTGCTGCCTGTCCGGACAGGAGGAACATTTTTTGCAGGGAAAATGAAAAAAAATTTGCCAGTTAAAAAAATGTTCGTAACTTTGCACTCTCCAAAAATGGGGAAGCTGCACCTTGTATACCCGTTCAAGTTGCACTTTTTCAGATTGGTACGCATTATGCACGTTTATCCGTCAGCGGGCAAAATGTGGTTCAATCAGCGGAGAAATTAACAACGAAAAGAGAAAATATCATCGTTAGTAAAATAAAAAAATGAGTACGTTAAGCTACAAAACCGTATCAGCCAACAAGCAGACCGTTCAGAAAGAATGGGTGCTGGTTGATGCCGAAGGACCGACCGTAGGCCGACTGGCCACCCGTGTGGCCAACATCCTGCGCGGCAAGACCAAACCTTGCTACACCCCGCACGTCGATTGCGGCGACAATGTCATCATCATCAATGCCGAGAAGGTTGTCTTCAGCGGCAAGAAGGAGACCGACAAGATCTACCAGCGCTACACCGGCTATCCCGGCGGCCAGCGCGAGACCACCCCTGCCAAGGTGCGCGCTGCTCACCCCGAGCGCATCCTCGAGCACGCCATCAAAGGTATGCTCCCCAAGACCCGCCTCGGTGCACAGCTCTACCGCAACCTCTACATCTATGCAGGTAGCGAGCATCCCCATCAGGGTCAGAATCCCAAAGCTATCAACATCAACGAAGTTAGATAATAAGAAGATATGGCAGAAGTAATCAACACCATTGGTAGAAGAAAGACCGCCGTGGCCCGTATCTATATGACTCCGGGCAATGGCACCATCATGGTCAACGGCCGCGACTATAAGGAATATTTCCCCACCGGTCCGCTGCAGTACATCGTCGGCCAGGCTTTCGCCGTGGCTAACGCCGAAGGCAAATGGGATGTCAAAGCCAACCTCGACGGTGGCGGCATCACCGGCCAGGCCCAGGCCCTGCGTATGGCCATCGCCCGCGCCCTCTGCGAGAACAACATCGAGGATCGCCCCGCCCTCAAGAAGGAAGGCTTCCTGATGCGCGACCCGCGTATGGTCGAGCGTAAGAAACCCGGTCAGCCCAAAGCCCGCAAGCGCTTCCAGTTCAGCAAGCGTTAGTCCGGTCCTGTATGTTGCAACAGTGTTGCAACACACCCAAACAGACAGTTTAGTATCCAAATCGCCAGGATGTACCGCTGCGTTGATACTCCGAGCAGCATAGGACAGCCGGAAAACACAGCCCTAAGGTCTGCCTGACGGTTGGTAAAAGTAAAACAACAAAAAGGAAAGTAAACAATGAACGAACTCAAATTCGAAGAATTGCTTGATGCTGGTTGCCACTTTGGTCACCTCAAGCGTAAATGGAATCCCAAAATGGCTCCTTATATCTTCAAGGAGCACAACGGCGTGCACGTCATCGACCTGCAGAAGACCATCGCCAAGGCCGACGAGGCCGCGGCTGCCCTGAAGCAGATGGCCCGCAGCGGCAAGAAGGTCCTCTTCGTGGCCACCAAGAAGCAGGCCAAAGAGGTCGTCGCCGAGATGGCCAAGAGCGTGGATATGCCCTTCGTCACCGAGCGCTGGCCGGGCGGCATGCTGACCAACTTCAGCACCATCCGCAAGGCTGTCAAGAAGATGAACAGCCTCGACGCCCTGATGCACGACAAGGATTTCAACAATATCTCCAAGCGTGAGCGCCTCCAGGTGCAGCGCGAGCGCGCCAAGCTCGACAAGAACCTTGGCTCCATCGCCGACCTCACCCGTCTGCCCAGCGCCCTGTTTGTCATCGACATCAACAAGGAGCACATCGCCGTCGCCGAGGCACGCCGCTTGAACATCCCCACCTTCGCCCTCGTGGACACCAACACCAACCCCGAGCTCATCGACTTCCCGATTCCCGCTAACGATGATGCGTCGAAGTCGATTGCCTGCATCCTCAAACACATGTGCGAGGCCATCCAGGAAGGCTTGAACGAGCGCGCCCTCGACAAGGACGCCCAGCAGGAGGAAGAGGCCGCCCCCGTCGAGAACAACGAGGAGCAGAAGCCCGCCGAGCGCAAGACCCGCGCCCGCCGTCCCCGCACCGGTGAGCCCAAGGCCGAGAAGGCTGAGGAGCCCAAGGCCGAGGAAGCCCCGAAGGCTGAGTAAGGAAGATATAAACAATCTGGCAAGACAACAAGCCCCGTAGGGGCGACAGAGCATAGGCGGGGGTGGAGCGTAGCGAAACCCCCGTTTATCAAACCAACCGCTTGCCGAGCCCCGTAGGGGCGACAGAAACAATCATTAACAACAAAAACAAGAAAGGAACAATAATATGGCAATTACCGCTTCACAGGTTAACGAGCTCCGCAAACTCACCGGCGTCGGCATGATGGACTGCAAGAAAGCCCTCGTCGAGACCGACGGCGACATGCAGAAAGCCATCGAGCTGCTGCGTCAGAAAGGCCAGAAGATGGCCGCCAAACGCGCCGACCGCGACGCCAACGAGGGTTGCGTCCTGGCCAAGACCATGGGCAACTACGGCGCCATCATCATGGTCAGCTGCGAGACCGACTTCGTGGCCACCAACGCCGGCTTCGTCGACTTCACCACCAGCATCCTCGACACCGCCATGGCCCAGCACCTCACCACCAAGGACGAGGTTCTGAACATGGACCTCAACGGTGCCAAGGTCAGCGACGCCATCACCGACCAGATCGCCAAGATCGGCGAGAAGATCGAACTGGCCCACTTCGAGACCATCGAGGCCGAGAAGGTCTACGCCTACATCCACCCGGGCAACCGCATGGCCTCCATCGTCGGACTGAACAAGGCCGGTTACGACCAGGTCGGTCACGACATCGCCATGCAGGTCGTCGCCATGCGTCCCGTGGCCCTCGACGCCGAGAGCGTGCCCCAGGAGATCAAGGACCAGGAGCTCCGCGTGGCCGTCGAGAAGACCAAGGAAGAGCTCGTCGGCAAGGCCGTCGACGCCGCCCTCAAGAAGGCCGGCATCAACCCCGCCCACGTCGACAGCGAGGAGCACATGGCCTCCAACATGGGCAAAGGCTGGATCACCGAGGAGCAGGTCAACCAGGCCCGCGAGATCAAGGAGAAAGTCGCCGCCGAAAAGATGGCCCAGCTCAGCGAGCAGCAGATCAACCAGATTGCCAACGGCCGCCTCAACAAGTTCTTCCAGGAGAACACCCTCATGGAGCAGGAGTACATCATGGAGAGCAAGGTGAAGGTCAAAGACTTCATCGCCAAGGCCGACAAGGACCTCCGCTGCACCGGCTTCAAGCGCCTCGAACTCGGCGCCTAAAAGCGTGCAAGCATAGCCCCATAGGGGCGACAGCAAATAGGCAGGGGTGAAGCGAAAGCGGAACCCCTGCTTTGCGTATATATGAACCTATAGCCCCGGAGGGGCGACAGAAGAGTGTATTCTGCCGCCCCTTCGGGGCTTGTTTTGTGTGGGTCGACGGTGTGCAGGGGTTTACACCCCTGCCTAATCGCTGCCGCCCCCTCCGGGGGCTTGCCGCAGTTGTGCAATATCATCGCGCTCATGAGCGGGCAGCGCTTTTTCATTGAAAATCGACCTCGCACATGAGCGCGGTGCACTTTCACGCCCTCCAATGCCCTCCGCACCGGTGCGGGGAACATTGTTTGCGCTGCGACAGGCTATCGCACGATAATCTCTGCGCCCCCGACTCCTTGGTAATAGTCTTCATGCCCTGGTGGTGTAGTTGAAAGGGGAACCGATTCTACTCCACCCACCTCGATGACCGGGACTACGCCTTGTTCGAGCAGAATGTCGCCGATATCGGTATCTTTGTCAATGGTCCACTTTCTGCCACCACCCTCCTTGTATCCGATATGGTGGAAGTAGATGTAGTATTCTCCTTTGGGCACGCGGATGGCAAAGTTCCCATTGAAGCCGTTGTTCACAACGGTATCAATGTCGACATGTGTCTTGTAATCGACTATGTGGATCCGACAGAAAGGAATTTCCTCTTTTGTTTTAGAATCTCGCACCATGCCACGCACCGTCACACAATCCGCCATCAGCGACAGCTCATGCTGTGTGCGCTCGATTTTGGCTGGAGCCGTGGCAGGAGCTTGCGCCTGCGCCGTGGTGGCGGCGAGGCCCAAGGCAAGGCCGGCGACGGTGGCCACCTTGCCCAGCCGCAGGCGGTCGGCCAGGGCGTTCTCCAGGTAGCGCACCTCGGCCTCGCAGCGCGGACAGGTGCCGCGGCACTCGCCCTTGTAGCTGCACTCCTCTATCTCCAGAGGTATGTCATTTTCCTCCGCAATGCGCTTGCGGACCTCTTTCAGCTGGTTGCAGATATTCTTCCCGTGTGTCATCGTGTTATCATTTTGGCATTGAGGATGCGGTCGATGTAAACAATATCACCCTCAAGGTGGAATACGTAGACGAACTTATGGTTGCGCGACACCATACGACGGGCGTGAGGATGAATAGTACGGATGATCTGGGACCTGCTTTCTCCGAAACAATCGGCGAAAACGGAGAGAGACATCATCTCGCCGTTCATTGCGTCAAGGTAGCGGTGAGCTCCTTCGCGCGACATGACAGATAGCAGAAACTGTTGTAATTCCTGAATGTCCGTCAAAGCCGAATGTTCAACCCTAACCCTGTATATTGTCATAGTACTCGTCTACCATTCGGTGTAGGATATTGCAGAACTCGTCCACAGACATACTGCCTTTGTGAAACTCTTCGGTCTGCGAACAAGCCATCGGACAATGCTCCGGCGACAGACGCGCATACGCAGCCTCGGGTTCGTTGGCCGATGGCAGTGGAGTGTCGTTTGTGCTGTATTCTTTCATCTTAATGTTGTTTTCCTGAATAACGTAAACGGTTGGAAACTATTGTGTCAGCGCACGATGACTTTCACCTCATCCTCTTTCTTCTCTTCATAGAAACGCGGGTGGTCGCCAAACTCACTGCCATTGTAACAGGCAGGTGTACCGCCAAGGATTACTTGTATCTCTGCAATCACTTCACCCGCAAGTGGACGCCCACTGCGGAGACGTCTTGTGGAGAGGATGGCCTCGGGTGCATCAGATGATAAAAGGGATGGAGTATATTCTAAGTGTCTTATTTTCTCATGGCCAGCGCTATCGGCTTGTTGCGTGAGTGTACTATCGGCGGATACCTGCGCCTGTGCTGTGGTGGCGGCGAGGCCCAAGGCAAGACCGGCGACGGTGGCCACCTTGCCCAGCCGCAGGCGGTCGGCCAGGGCGTTCTCCAGATAGCGCACCTCGGCCTCGCAGCGCGGACAGGTACCGCGGCACTCGCCCTTGTAGGTGCACTCCTCTATCTCCAGAGGTATGTCATTTTCCTCCGCAATGCGCTTGCGGACATCCTTCAGTTGGTTGCAGATGTTCTTCCCGTGTGTCATAGCGATGATAATAACGCGGTTATGCTGAATTTATTGTACGCGGTATATGAAGCGGTCGAGGCGGGTGACGCCGAGGGCGGCGAGGCGGTCGGCGGTGCGGTCGGTGTCGGCCTCGCTGTTGAAGGAGGGGATGAGGGGGACGCGGACGGTGACGTGCTCCGGCCCGACGAGCGAGAGTAGCAGCCGCAGGTTGTCCCACGCGCGGCTGGCGTCACCGCCGGTGTAGGCGCGGTAGATGTCGGGGTCGCTTTCTTTTATGTCGACGATAAAATCGCCCACTACCGCGCAGGCGCGGCGCACGCTCTCGGCAGGCACCTGCAGCGAGGTCTCGGCGGTGAGGTTCCAGCTCTTGCCGCACAGGGCGCGGAACGCCTCTATGAAGTCGATGCGCAGCAGCGGTTCGCCGCCGCCGAAACAGATGCCGCCCCCGGTGGCGATGAAGTAGAGGTTGTCGATGCCTACGTGGTCGTAGAGCTGCTGTGGCGTGTAGCGCGGCAGACCGTCGGGAGTCTCCAGGCAGCGTCGGTTGAGACAGTAACGGCAGCGCAACGGACAGCCGTGGAAGGCCGCCAGCGTGGTCACCCCCACGCCGTCCACCCCCAGCCGGTGCCGGTCGATGCCTATGAACGGAACTGCCTCCATAATCGGGTGCAAAAATACGAATATTTCGCCATATAGAAAAACTTTCGTATCTTTGCACGCCGAAAGGATATGGCAAAGAAGCAGAAATACTACGTGGTGTGGCAGGGCAAGCAGCCCGGCATCTACACGGACTGGGACGCCTGCAAGGCGCAGGTGCAGGGCGTGCAGGGAGCGCAGTACAAGTCGTTCGACACGATGGCCGAGGCCGAACAGGCGATAAGGCTGCCGTACAGCAGTGTGATAAGTCAGAATACTCGGAGTATTCAGAGTAATCAGAATAATCAGATACTCGTCGTCGACGAAAGCGGTATGACCGCCGTGAAGCCCGGCACCGACAATCCGCCCATCCTCGACGCGCTGGCTGTCGACGCGGCCCGCAGCGGCAACCCCGGCGTGATGGAGTACCAGGGCATCTACATCCCCACCCGCACGCAGGTGTTCCACTACATGGCCCCAAAGGGCACCAACAATATCGGCGAGTTCCTGGCCATCGTGCACGGCCTCTCCTACCTGAAGAAGCACCACCTGAACCAGATTATCTACTCCGACTCGGTGAACGCCATGTCGTGGGTGCGGCAGAAGGTGTGCAAGAGCAAGCTGCCCGAAGACGCCTCGACCGCCGAGCTGTGGGACTATGTGCACCGCGCCGAGCAATGGCTGCGCTCCAACACCTACACCACCGAGATACGCAAGTGGGACACCGACCGCTGGGGCGAGATACCGGCGGACTTCGGGAGGAAAGGTTAGAGGTTATAGAACGATGAACACACGCAACCTACGTTTCCGCAGCAACCGCGTCCGCGACATCCTCGCGCTTATGCACGAGGAGCTGGACGGCATGTACGGCTCCGGCGAGGTGTCGGCCTTCGGCGAGATGCTTTTCGAGGCTTTCCTCGGCTGGGACCGCGTGCGGTTGCTGACCTCGCGGGAGCAGACCGTCGACCAGAGCGACCTGCTGCGCTTCCACTGGGCGCTCGAAGACCTCAAGCGTCACCGCCCCATACAGCACATCATTGGCCATGTGGACTTCTGCGGATGCAGGATAGAGGTAAGCCCCGACGTGCTGATACCGAGGCCCGAGACCGAGGAGATGGTCGAGTGGATAGTTAAGAGTTATGAGTTAAGAGTTATGAGTGGAGGCATACTTGACCTCTGCACCGGCAGCGGCTGCATCGCTATCGCGCTGAAAAAGGCCTTTCCTACGGCCGAAGTGACGGCGGTGGACATATCGCCCGCAGCCATCGAAACAGCCCGCCTGAACGCTGAAAGCAACGGGGTGGAGGTGCACTTTGTTGAGGGGGATGTGCTTGATGGGGTGAATGGGTCTTATGGGCTTATCGTGAGCAACCCGCCCTACGTTATGGAAAAGGAGCGGTCGCAGATGCAGCCCAACGTGCTCGACTACGACCCAGCGCTGGCCCTCTTTGTGCCCGACGACGACCCGCTGCGCTTCTACCGCGCCATCACATCGATAGCACAACAGCACCTCGCCACTGAAGGCGCGCTCGTCGTGGAGATCAACGAATCACTGGCAGAAGAGACCTGCGCGCTGCTGCGCGACAACGGCCTCTACCCCACCCTTCACATCGACTTCCGCGGCAAAGCCCGTTGGATATCTGCAACACAAACCATAAACCGCTAACCATGGGAATGTTCGACGACACCTACCGCACCATAGCCGCCCCCTCAGAGGGGCTCTACAAAGAAAAAGGCAGCAAGTTTCTGGCCTTCGCATACCCTGTGCGCACCACCGACGATGTGAAGACACACCTCGAACAACTGCGCAAAGACTACTTCGACGCGCGCCACCATTGCTATGCCTACATCCTCGGGCCACACAAAGACGCTTTCCGCACCAACGACGACGGCGAGCCCAGCGGCACCGGTGGCCGTCCCATACACGGACAACTGCTTTCGGCCGACCTCACCGACACACTCATCGTCGTGGTGCGCTACTTTGGCGGCATACTGCTTGGTGCAAGCGGGCTGGCCAACGCCTACAAAACCGCCGCACGCGATGCCATAGACCATGCCACCATAATCGAGAAAACCATTGACGTCCGCTACCGTCTCGGCTTCCGCTATGAAACCATGAACGATGTGATGCGCATACTGAAAGACTTCGACCTCAAACCCGAGAACCAGCGCTACGACATGGACTGCTCGCTCGAAGTCAGCGTGCGCCAATCGCACAGCGTGCGCCTCTACGACGCCGTAGCCAACCTACGCACTGTGACAATAGAGGTGCTCTGAATCATATAGCATACACAACCCGACTCTGCCACAAAACAACAGGCAATCTGTGAAATAATTTCTTCAATTTAGAAAAAAAGTGTATATTTGCACGTTTTGATTTAATATACTATTAATAATAACAAATTAACAAACAAAGAACTATGAGTCAAATTATAGGCATCAGGGGCCGTCAGATTCTCGACAGTCGCGGCAATCCCACAGTAGAAGTCGACGTATATACCGACCAGGGCGCCATGGGTCGCGCCGCCGTGCCGAGCGGAGCCTCGACTGGCGTACACGAGGCCTGCGAGCTGCGCGATGGCGACAAGAGCCAGTTCCTTGGCAAAGGCGTGCTCAACGCCGTCAACAACGTCAACACCGTACTCAACGACGAGCTGCAGGGCATGTTCGTCAGCGAGCAGAAAGCCATCGACGACAAGATGATAGAACTCGACGGCACCGAGAACAAGAGCCGCCTTGGCGCCAACGCTATCCTCGGCGTCAGTCTGGCATGCGCCAAAGCCGCCGCCCAGGAGACTGGCCAAGAACTCTACCGCTACCTCGGCGGCGTGGGTGGACACACCCTCCCCATCCCCATGATGAACATCCTCAACGGCGGAAGCCACGCCGACAACAGCATAGACTTCCAGGAATTCATGATTATGCCCGTCGGAGCCCCCACCTTCAGCGAGGCCCTGCGCATGGGTGCAGAGGTGTTCCACAACCTACGTTCCGTGCTCAAGAGCAAAGGCATGTCCACCAACGTCGGCGACGAAGGCGGCTTTGCCCCCAACCTCGGCAGCAACGAAGAGGCCATCATGTGCATCCTGCAGGCCATCGAGAAGGCCGGCTATCGTCCTGGCGAAGACGTGTTCATCGCCCTCGACGCCGCCGCCTCCGAGTTCTACCTGCCCGAAGAGAACGTCTACCATCTCAAGTGGAGCAGCGGCGAAAAGCTGACTCCACAGCAGATGAGCGACTTCTGGAAAGAGTGGGTCAGCAAGTACCCCATCATCAGCATCGAAGACGGCATGGCCGAAGACGACTGGGACGGCTGGCGTCTGCACACCGATGCCATCGGCGACCGCTGCCAGCTCGTCGGCGACGACCTCTTCGTCACCAACGTCGCCCGCCTCAAGATGGGTCTTGAAAAGAAGGTTGCCAACAGCATCCTCATCAAGCTCAACCAAATCGGCACCCTCACCGAGACCATCGAAGCCGTCAACCTTGCCATGCGCAACAATATGACCGCCATCATCAGCCACCGCAGCGGTGAGACCGAGGACACCACCATCGCCGACCTCGTTGTGGCCATGAACGCAGGTCTCATCAAGACCGGCTCCGCCAGCCGCACCGACCGCATCTGCAAATACAACCAGCTCATGCGCATCGAAGAAGGCCTCGGCGACCAGGCCTACTACCTCGGCAAGGACTTCAAGTTCCTGAAGAAGTAAGTATTTTACACAAAAAAGAAAGCCTTCCAAATAAAATGGAAGGCTTTTTTTTATTTACCAATATCAAAACTCATCGCGGCGCTTGGAGTCCATGAGGATGGTGACGGGGCCGTCATTGACGAGGGCCACCTGCATGTCGGCGCCGAAGGTGCCTGTCTGCACCTTGTGGCCGAAAAGCGTCGAGAGCCGCGCCACAAACCGTTCGTAGAGCGGCTCTGATATTTCCGGCCGGGCGGCATGGATGTAGCTTGGGCGGTTGCCCTTGCGGGTCGACGCCATGAGGGTGAACTGGCTGACCACCAGCAAGCCGCTGTCTGGCACGTCGGTTATAGGCAGGTTCATCACACCGTCGGCATCGTCGAAGATACGCATCTTGACCACCTTCTGACAGAGGTACTCGATATCCTCGTCCGTATCGTCCTCGCCGATGCCGACAAGAATCATCATGCCGTGACCTATGCGGCTTTTCTCCACGCCCCCAATAGTCACCGAGGCCTCCAGCACACGTTGTATTACCAGTCTCATTGTTCGATGATGGAGAGTTTTGCGAATTTGAGCATCAGTTGTTTCTGGCCAACGCCCTCGAAGAAGACGGTGGCTTTGCGCGAGTCGCCAGTGCCTTCGACGGCCTGCACCGTACCTGTGCCGAACTTGTCGTGCTGCACCTTCATGCCAGGCATGATGGCGCCTATCTGCGCCGGTGTGTTGGTCACAGCGGGGCCATGGTGGACGGCGGGCTGCGTCGCGGCCTTTTTCTTGAATGTCGACGGCTCCGGCTGCGGTTTGCCGATATTGAAGAACGAACGCGGCATACCAGGTTGCGCAAAGCTGCGGCGGGCCGGCATCTCCATGTATTGCGGATCTATCTCCTCCACAAAGCGGCTCACCTCGCCGCCAGTCTGCTGTCCGTTATGGTAACGCGTCTGTGCGTAGCTGAGGGTCACCTGCTTTTCGGCTCGTGTGACGGCCACATAGAACAGGCGGCGCTCTTCTTCAAGCTCGGCACGGCTGGTGGCCAGAAACGATGGGAAAAGCTGTTCTTCCATACCTACAACATAGACGTAGGGGAACTCCAGACCCTTGGCGGCATGGATGGTCATCAGGCTCACCTTGTCGGCGTCTTTGTCTTTATCTTTGTCCTCGCTGGTGTAGAGCAACACCTGCTGCAGGTACTCGTCGAGGGTGCGCATGGGTTTCTCCTGCTGGTCGGTCTGGTCGCTCTCGTCTGCCTGACGCTCTTCTTCGCAGAATTCCTGCACACCGTTGAGCAACTCGTCGATGTTCTCTATGCGTTCGGCACTCTCGGGGTCGTCTTCTTCGCGCAGGGCCTTGACTATGCCGCTGGCGTAGACAATCTGCTTGGCAAGCGTGAAGGCGTCGACCGTCGCCACCTGTGACTCAAAGCGCTTGATCATAAACACAAACTCGGTTATCTTCTGCACGATGCCGCTGCCTATGGGCAGGCCGAAGGTCTGTATATTCTCCAGCACAGTCCAGATGCTGATGTCGTTGTCGGCAGCGGCCACGCGAATGCGGTCCATAGTGGTCTGTCCGATGCCGCGCGCGGGATAGTTGATGATGCGCACAAGGCTCTCGTCGTCGTGTGGGTTGACGGCCATGCGCATATATGCCAGCACGTCTTTCACTTCGCGACGACCGTAGAACGAAAGGCCCTGGTAGATGCGATACGGTATGTTCATGCGCCGGAGCGAGTCTTCGACGGCACGCGAAAGCGAGTTCTGCCGATAGAGAATGGCAAAGTCGCGGTAGTCGGCATCGTCGGCCAGACGGTAGTTCATTATCGAGTCGGCCACCTGTGCCCCTTCGTCGCGCTCGTCGCTGGCACGTATGAGCCGTATGCGGTTGCCTTCGCTGTTGTCACTCCAAAGTTCTTTCTGTATCTGGTCGCGGTTGCGGCTGATGATGCTGTTGGCCGCATTGACGATATTCTTCGTCGAGCGGTAGTTCTGTTCCAGCTTGAAGAGCTGCATCTGCGGGTAGTCGCGCCTGAAGTTGAAGATGTTTTGTATGTTGGCTCCGCGGAAGGCGTAGATGCTCTGCGCATCGTCGCCCACGACGCATATGTTCTGCTGCCGAGCGGCCAGCTTTTTCACAATGAGGTACTGCGCATAGTTGGTGTCCTGATACTCATCGACCATGATGTAGTGAAACCTCTGCTGGTATTTCAGTAGCACATCGGGGAAATCGCGCAGCAGCACGTTCATGTTGAACAGCAGGTCGTCGAAGTCCATCGAGTTCGAGTTGTGCAGGCGCTGGTCGTACATGGCGTATATCTGGCCGATGGCGGGGCGCTTGGCGTCCTGGTCGGTCTGGTATATTTCGGGGTTCTCCATGTAGTCTTTGGGCGAAAGCAGGTTGCTCTTGGCCATCGATATACGACCCATGACGTAGGAAGGCTTGTAGGCCTTGGGGTCAAGATTGAGCTGCTTTACTATCTGCTTGATGGCGGCCTTCGAGTCGTCGGTGTCGTAGATGGTGAAGCTGCTGGTGTAGCCCAACTTTGTGGCCTCGGCGCGCAGCACGCGCGCGAAGACCGAGTGAAAGGTACCCATCCAAAGGTTGCGTGCCTCGCCACCCACAAGCTTGATGATGCGCTCTTTCATCTCGTTGGCGGCTTTGTTGGTAAAAGTCAGAGCCAAGATATGGAATGGATCAACCCCCAGCTCCATCAAGTGGGCTATGCGGTAGGTCAGCGTGCGCGTCTTGCCGCTGCCGGCGCCGGCTATTATCATCACGGGGCCGTCGACACATGCCGCCGCCTCACGTTGCGGTTCATTCAGTTGGTCAAGTAGTTCGCTCATATATGCTTGCTTGTTTGAGGGTGCAAATTTACGATTTTTTATCCATTCCCACACACATTTTATTCCTTTACATGGAATTATTTCATCGGCTCAACACCTCCACCTCGTCTATCATCAGCCACGAGGGGTGTCCGGCATAAGGATGCCACACGGGCAGCGTCGGCTGACAGGCTAAGCGCAGGCGGACAAAGTGTATCTTCTTTGCTCCGCGACGCGGACTTATGGTATACCGCAGGCGGCGGCTGTCGTTCTGCAGGTCGGTAGGCGGGTTGACCAATTCGAGGTCGGTCCATGGACTCCAGCTGCGTCCATCGATACTCCACTGCGCTTCTACTCCAAGCGGACGCACAACCCAGTCGGCCGGACTGTGGCATGCGCCAAGGGCAATGATGTCCAGATCGGCATAAGCGTCGAGGGTCACGGTGAGCACGATGGTGTCCTTGCCTGCAAAGCCGACCCAGCCATGCTGCCAGTCGCCGCTGACGGCGCGACGCCCGTCGCCGAGCGTTTGAGGAAAGCCCTTATCATAGGGAGCCGATGGTTGAATAGAAGCGGCAATAGACTTGATGGGCAACGTCCTTGCGTCGTCGTCGGGCAACGGCTGCTGCAAGTCGGGATGTTGACCGAAGGGTTCAATGGATGGGTCGGAACCCGTCGGGTCGAAGATGAATCGGTAGGTGTAGCTGCTGTCGCCACTGATGATGTAGGGGTCGGCCACTCCGGGGCCGCATGTGGCTGTGCCCAGGCCGGCGGCGCGGTGGTCTACCGTGATGGTGAAGAACGGGTCTGGCTCGCCCACCTGATTCCACCGGCGGGCAGCAGTGAGGGTGCTGTCGGTCCAACGACGCGCACTGAATCCCACGGGCGACTGCTCTTGCGGACTGACGACCGTCAACTGGCTGTCCTTGCCGCCGAAGCGCACCCAGCGGGCCTCGCGGCGTCCCTGCTCTTGCGGCACTACATACTGTGGCTCGGCAAGCTCGGCAAGCGTCTTGTACCATCGCCCCACGCGCTGTGCACTGCGGCGGTCGGGATATGTCTCGCGGATGTTGCCGTAGAAGGTAGCCGACGAGAAAGCCGCTGTATCCAACCCAAACTGCAGCCCCATCATAGGCAGCGTGCTGAAATGGCCTCCGGGCACTACCTGGTAGCTCAGCTGGATCTGTCCGGCAGGATTGGCTTGCAGTATTTGTTTTATGCGCAGCGTGGCACCGTCGGGCGTGCTGAGGCGCAGGAGCATCGAGAGGTTGAATTCACCCTCGGTGTCACGGCTCTCCACCCACGGTCCCCAAGCCAGGCACTCGGCCTGGAGCTTGTCGAGCCCTTGCCATGCACGCGCTCCACGCGGGTCTACAAGGTCGTTGTCGGTTGGCGGACGCCAGAAATGCCACCGCAGCGGCGCCGACAGCAGTTCACGTCCGTGGTAGCGGTAAGAGGTTATGGCTCCGTCGGCAAGGCTGACGACGAGCGAAAATTCTTTGTTCTCTATGCGGACGGTGTGTTTTTCGGTCGTGTAACGGATGTCGTAGTCGAGCGCACAGCGCTTCACTGTCGCCTTCGTTCCCGGCACCACGGTGTTGCTGCGGCCTCGGGTGTAGACCGCCTCGACCTCGGCGGCGTGGGGATGCGGGGTGCGGTCGCCGCTGAGGATGCCGTTGGCGCAGAAGTTGTCGTCGTCATCTATGCCCGGCAACTCGCCCAGGTCGCCGCCTGCGGCCCACATCTTCCGTCCGTCGCGTTCAACCATGAATGTCTGGTCTACCCAGTCCCAAATGAAGCCGCCCTGCAGCTGTGGATATTTGTCTATGGTGTCCCAATAGTCCTGCAGACCGCCCATACTGTTGCCCATGGCGTGACAGTACTCGACCATGATGTAGGGGCGCTTGTTCTTGGGATTGCGCGCATATTGCGAGAGAAACTGCACCGAGGGGTACATGATGCCCACGATGTCGGTGTTCCAATCAAGCTCGGCGCGCTCGTAGCTCACCGGACGCGTGTTGTCTTTGCCTTTCAGGAAGCGGTAGGCTTCTTCGAAGCAGACACCGTTGCCGCACTCGTTGCCGAGGCTCCACACTACGACCGACGGGTGGTTGCGGTCGCGCTTGTACATGTTGTAGATGCGGTCCAATATGGGGTTGAGCCATTCCCGCTTTTTGGCCAGCGAATGCTCGCCGTAGCCCTGGGCGTGGCTCTCCACGTTGGCTTCATCCCAGACGTAGAGGCCCGCCGAGTCGCAAAGGTCGTACCACAGCTCGTCGTCGGGATAGTGGCAGGTGCGCACAGCATTGATGCCCATCTCCTTCATCATGGCAATGTCTTGCCGCATCTCGTCGGGTGTCACGTAGTGGCCGCCGTGCATCGAATGCTCGTGGCGGTTCACGCCGCGTATCTCCATCGGTTGTCCGTTGAGCCGCAGCTGCCCGTTGTGTATGTCCACGTGGCGGAAGCCTATCTTCTTGGTGATGCGCTCGGTTTCGCGACCGGAGGCATCGCGCAGGGTTACGACAAGGTTGTAGAGCGCCGGAGTGCTGTCTGACCAGGGTTGTATGCCGGCATATCTCGATTGGTGCAGCGCGAACCAGTCGCCTTTGCTGAGTTTTACACCGTGCCCGATGCCGTCTACAGCTATGCCGTTTAGATTATACAGGGCAAACGTCACAGAACCGTCTTGCACCTCGCGATTGAGGTCTACCATCACATCGAGCAGGCCCGTACGCCAGTCGCCGGTGTCTATGTCGGCCACTATCTTCAGGTCGGTGATGTAGGTCTGCGGCACGCTGTAGAGTTCCACGTCGCGTGTGATGCCGCTCATGCGCCACATGTCCTGGCATTCCAGGTAGCTGCCGTCGCACCAGCGGATGACCTTGGCCACCACACGGTTCTCGCCAGCCACGAGATATCGTGTGATGTCCCATTCGGCCGGGGTCTTCGAGTCCTGGCTGTAGCCCACCTCGCGTCCGTTGACGTAGAGGTACATGGCCGACTTGACGGCGCCAAACTTGATGACGGTGCGGCGCCCCTGCCATGCGGCCGGCAATGTAAAGGTGCGCATATACACCCCCACCGGGTTGTAGTCGGTCGGCGCGTAGGGCGGATTGCTGGCGAACTCGTTTTTCATGTTGACGTACACCGGCACGCCGTAGCCTTGCAGTTCCATGTTGCCCGGCACGCGGATGGTGTCCCACCGGCGCGGATTGATGGTGGCCGACGCCGGATTGTCGAAGAATGCGAAATGCCACGTGCCGTTGAGACTCATGCGCCACTGCTGCCCGTCGGGAACCACACGGTCGTGGGGCTGCACCTTGTTCAGGCGGTAGACGTCAAGATTATTCCAATATGGTTGAGCCGACGCCGTCGCAAGCGCCACGAGCATGGCTAAAAGTGCAAGTATTCTCTTCATAATTCAGGGTGCAAAGATACACATTTTTTGCCAATCGGAAAAAGTTTCGTAATTTTGCAGCCCGAAAAGAAACTATGCAGGAAGGACTCGTCATACGAACCACCGGCAGCTGGTACCGGGTGCTGGCCGACGAAAGCGGCAAGGTGGAAGACTGCCGCCTGCGCGGCAACTACCGTCTGCGCGGCAACAAGCAGACCAACCCCGTGGCCGTGGGCGACCGCGTGCAATTCGAATTGCAGGACGACGGCACCGGCGTAATCCACGAGGTGGCCGACCGCCGCAACTACATAGTACGCCGCGCCACCAAGCTCAGCAAGCAGACCCACGTCATAGCCTCCAACATCGACCTCCTGTGCGTCGTGGCCACCCTGGGCCTGCCTCGCACTTCCACCGGCTTTATCGACCGCCTGCTGGTCACCGCCGAAGCCTACCACATACCCGCCTGCGTGGTCTTCAACAAATGCGACCTTCTGCAAGACCCCGACCTGCGCGCCGCGCAAGACGAGGTGGCCGCCATCTATCGCGATGCCGGCTACCCCGTGCTCGAGGTGTCGGCCCTCACAGGCAGCGGCATCGACGAGCTGATACGCACAATCGCAGGCAAGACGGTCCTCTTCAGCGGCCACAGCGGCGTGGGCAAGAGCGCCCTGCTCAATGCCATCAGCCCCGGCCTCGGTCTCAAGGTGGGCCAGATTTCAGACTGGAGCCTCAAGGGCAAGCACACCACCACCTTCGCCGAAATCTTCCCCGTCCAACTTTCAAATTCCGACTCCCGACTTTCAACTTTCCTCATCGACACACCGGGCATCAAGGAGTTCGGCATGGTCGACTTCACACCGCAAGAGCTCTCGCATTTCTTTCCCGAGATGCGCCGTGTGCTCCACGACTGCCACTTTGCCAACTGCACCCACCGCCACGAGCCGCAGTGCGCAGTGAAAAAGGCCGTCGACGACGGCCTCATCAATGCGGAGCGCTACCACAATTATCTCAATATTATCGAAGGCATCGAGGACGAGGCCTAACGCCAACGCAGCGTCTCGACCAGATGGTCCATGTCCTGCTGTATGTATTCCAGTATGGGCGCCAGCGAGTCGTTGTTGGGGGCTTTGTTCAAGAATACCGCGCCGCGCAGGTAGTGGTGCTTGCGGTCGGTGGCCCAGAACTGATAGGTCGACGCCACGTTGCGCCCTTTCAGGCGGTAGGTCATGGCGTAGACATCGGCATCGGGGTTGTTGTAGGCCTGCTCTTCTATGCCCGAGGTGAACTGGTAGTGCTTCTCGAGCATGCGCATCGAGGTGTCGGTCTGGCCGCGCAGGTCGGCCGAATCGTGCAGGTGCTTGTAGGTGAGGAACACCACGCCGTCCCACTGCGGATAGTAGAGGTCGACCCACGTATCGCCCTTGGGGGCATCTTTCTCTGTCCATTCGATGCACGTGTTAGCCTCGAAGGTGAAGGGGAAGGTCTTGGTGTAGCCCGTGAGGGCTATCGAGGTGTCGCCGTTGGGCCAAATCATCGTGTCGCCGGGATTGGAGCGCATGGTGTCAAGCAGGAAGTACTCGTGCTCCGGCATGTCGATGCGCAGGTAGGCCACCGGCTTGGGCGAATAGTCGCCCCCACCGCAGCCCGCGAGCAGCGCCATTGCCATGATGGCTTTTAGTATATATTTAGCTTTCAAAACCTTAAACTTTAAACTTTAAACTTCAAACTTTATTTCGTATCTTTGCGGCGTGAACCGCATCAGTCATTTTCTCCGTGCCAAGACGCAGTACAACCTGCATTCGCCCTTGGTCTTCAGGCTCTACACCGAGGCTCTCTTCTCGCGTGCCCCGGGTCGTGGCCGCTCTTTCGAGGATGTCGTCTGGCGCCTCGAGCAGTACTACGGTCTCACCCACTCTCAGTTCCCCGTCCCCCGCGCTCCGCTCTCTACGCCCGACGGCGAGATGCTCGTCGTCGACCGGCCCCACCGCGACGAGACCTCGTGGCAGGCTCTCTGTGCCGACCCTCGCTATCAGGTCACCCTCGACCTCTACCGCTGCGGCATCTGCATCGCCAACCCGCGCCTCTCGCGGCAGCATTTCATTCTGCGCTAACCCATGTTGCGCCCGTCGAGCATCGGCACGAAACTGTAGGTGCCGAATTTTTCAATCTTCCATTCGTCGCGGCTCTCGCCCTCTTTGGTTATGCGAAGCATCTCCTGCTCCTCCTCGCCGAGGGGTATGACCATGATGCCGCCCGTCTTTAGTTGAGCCATCAAGGCCGACGGTATCTCCGGGGCGCCGCAGGTGACAATGATGCGGTCGTACGAGCCGCTGAGGCCCTGGTAGCCGTCGCCGAGGAAGCAACGCGCCTTGTAGCCCTCGTCGGCCAGCAGCTTGCGCGTCTGCTCGTAGAGGCCTTTCTGGCGCTCGATGGTGAACACCTTGGCGCCCATGGTGCAGAGCACCGCCGTCTGGTAGCCGCTGCCGGTGCCTATCTCGAGCACCTTCATGCCGCGCTTGAGCGCAAGCAGCTGGCTCTGCATGGCCACCGTCGAGGGGTGCGAGATGGTCTGCTCGCAGCCGATTTTCAGCGCGCGGTCCTCGTAGGCGTAGGCATCGAGGGCCCCGTCGAGGAACCAATGGCGCGGCACCGCTGCCATGGCCTGCAGCACCGCCTCGTCGCTGATGCCTTTCTGCCGCAGTTTTTCGACCATCTGCTGCCGCAGTCCCTTGTGCTTGTAGGTATCTTGTCTCATTCTTCGATTCCCTGAAACGCCTGCGCGCGCAGGGTGATGGCGGTGTTCTGCGGCGTGACCATCACCGCGGGCATGCCCTCTTCGGTGATATGGCCTATGATGTGCACCTCTTTGAGGTCTTTTATCTTCTCGTAGTCTTTCTGGCCGATGGTGAAGAGGAGCTCGTAGTCTTCGCCGCCGTTCAGCGCACAGCTGACGGGCAGCATGTTCTTGCTCATCTCCGAGCACACGCGCGAGGTCTGGTAGTCGATTGGCAGGTGCTCTTCGTAGACTTCGCAGCCGCAACCGGAAGCGCGGCAGATGTGGAGCATGCTGTCGGCCAAGCCTTTGCTGACATCGGTCATCGCCGTCGGCACCACGTCTTTGTCGGCCAGCAGGCGCACGATGTCCATCCGCGGCTCGGGCTTCAGGAAGCGCTCGAGCACGTAGTCGTAGCCGTCGAGGTCGGGCTGGAAGTCGGGGTTAGCCTGGTAGGTGACTTTCTCGCGTTCGAGTATGAGGAGTCCGGCGTAGGCCGAGCCGAGGTCGCCGCTGACGCAGACCAAATCGTGCAGCTTGGCGCCGCGGCGATAGGCGATGCGGCTTTCGTCGACCTCGCCCACAGCGGTGACGCTCAGCACCATGCCGCTGCGCGAGGTACCGGTCTCGCCGCCCGCCAGGTCCACATCGTAGCGCTGGCAGCAGAGGCGCAGGCCTGCATAGAGCTCGTCGAGGGCCTCGACCGAATAGCGGTTGCTGACGCTGATGCTCACCAGCAGCTGGCGCGGCGTGCCGTTCATGGCGGCTATATTGCTGATGGCCACGGCAGCGGCTTTGTAGCCCAGATGCTTCAGGGGGGTGTACATCATGTCGAAGTTGACGCCCTCGACCAGTGTCTGCACGTTTACAAGCGTCTTGCGCGGTCCCTGGCCGATGACGGCGCAGTCGTCGCCCACACCTTTGACGGTGCCGGCGTTGCGCGGCTCGAAGTCGGCCGTCAGCCTCTCGATCAGCGGCACCTTGCCCATGTGGCTTATCTCGGTGCGTCCTTCTTGGTATTCTAATTGTTCCATAATCTCTCCATAAGTATTCCGGCGGCTACCGAGGCGTTGAGGCTCTCGGCGGTGCCGCCGCGGTTGGGTATGAGCACGGGGTGCGTCACCTGCGCCATGGCTTCAGCGCCGATGCCGCGGCTTTCATTGCCGATGAGGAGCACGGCGTCGGCCGTCGGCAGCTCGACCTCGGACAGCGGCCGTCCGCCGAGCGAGGCCCCGTAGACGGGCATGCCGCAGGCAGCCAGCCACTGCGGCAGGTCGACATATTCGACCCGCGTGCGGAAGATGGCACCCATCGAGGCCTGCACCACCTTGGGGTTGTAGCAACTCACCGTGTCGCGGCTGCACACCACGCGCCGTATGCCGTACCAGTCGGCCGTGCGCAGCATGGTGCCCAGGTTGCCGGGGTCCTGTATGCGGTCCAGAGACAGTATGCTCCCGCCAGCGACGTTCAATTCGCGCCGCTCGACAAGCATCCACACCTGGTTGGGGCTCTTGAAGCCCGAAAGACGTTCAAGCTCGGCATCGCTCACCTCGTAAAATTCACCGCCACTGTCTTTAAACTTTAAACTTTCGGCTTTGAACTCTTCGGTGGCACACACCACCCTCACCGCAAAACCCGACCGCAGCGCCTCGGCGCACATCTTGGGCCCTTCGACAACAAAGACCGCCTCCTCGTCGCAGCGGCGCTGCTGTCGGTAGGCGGCCAATTCTTTCAGTTTATTTTTGCTAATCAAATTCTTTATCCTTCAATTACTTTGTCACTCTTCCTCTCTACAACTCTATATACATGTTATTCTCCTGTGCCAGCCGGCGCAGGTTGATGATGGCATAGCGCATCCGGCCGAGGGCGGTGTTGATGCTCACACCCGTGCGGGCGGCGATATCCTTGAAGTCGCACTTGCCGTAATGGCGCAGTATCACCACGCGGCGCTGCTCCGGAGGCAGCATCTTCACCAGCTTGCGTATGTTCTGGCTCGTCTGCTTCTTCATGATGGCGTGCTCAGCGTTCTCGTCGGGGAACTTCAGATTGTCAAGCACATCGCTCTCCGGACGGTTGGGCACCAGCGGCATCTTGTTGTTGCGCCGGAAATGGTCCACGATGAGGTTGTGTGCAATGCGCATCACCCAATGAACAAATTTGTTCTCGTCCTTGTAGGTGCCGCTCTTGATGGTCAGCACCACTTTGTAGAACGTGTCTTGGAAGATGTCGTCGGCAGTTTCCTTGTCTTTCACCACCGAGAAGATGTAGCCGTAAACCTTGGCTTGGTAGCGCTCGAGCAGCACGTCAAAGCACGCAGCGTCACCCTCCTGGTAGCGAGTGATAAGTTCGTTGTCTGTCAGCTGTCTAATCTTTACATCTATCATGTCCTCTGATATTTAGAGTTTGTAACTGATAGTAGTTTCCTCGATAAACTGCGTTTTTATTCGACTTGATTTCGGCTGCAAAAATACACATTTTTTTTAATATGCAAGCCAAAACTACGATTTTTTTGTTTTTTTAGTATGTCGGCGTGAAAAAAAATTGCAATTTTTTCCACAAAAATCAATTACCGATATCAAACCGGAAAAGTCTCGAAGAGACTTTAGCTCAATAACCCCTGACAAGAAAATCCCTGATTTTCGCAGTCTGGGGATAAACGGATACCACGCAAACTGCGTCTCGAAGAGACGCGATTTCAATTATGGTGGGCTCCATAAATTCATTTTTCAGTGGCGTCTCTCCGAGACGCGGGTTGCGTATTTGCTCGATTTACCCCACACTCCCGCGTGAGGTTATTGAGAGTAATACATCTTCGAGGCAATTATATAGCAGTCATCATATATGCATTTTGCAGACATTCATTAAAAAAACTTGACCCCTGCTGTAAAAACAGCGCATTCCGCCCCACCCTAACCCGTTGTTCCACAGCCATCAAGAGCCACCATCTCTTACTCTGCGCTATACCTGCACTAAACCCTCGCTATAAATAAATTCACTCCGGTAGGCAATAATATAGCGCGGGGTACGTTATGGTCTATGCAAGGTGGCAGGCAGTGGGCCTGCACGCCTGAGTGTAAAACATGGCAAAACAGATACATGGACCGTTGGGGGGCTTCGTCGGCAAGCTCGGACCGCTGATCGGCTACCGGTGGCGGGGGCGCTGGTGTGTGCGCACACGGCCGCAGCACGTCCACAATCCGCGCACCGAGGCGCAGCAGCGCCACCGCTCGCTCTTCCGCGCCGAGGTGCAGCTCGCCGCACGCATGCGCTGGCCCATAGCCATGGCCCTCACCGA
>JAFVWV010000022.1 GCA_017501495.1 Bacteroidales bacterium
ACAATCAAAATGACAGACTCAATCATCCTCGCCATCGCCGGACTGCCGCATGTGCGCGTGGTCGACATTTTCGATGTGCTTATCGTAGCCGTGCTCGTCTTCTACGTCTATCGCATGGCCCGCGGCACCAACGTGATGCTCATCTTCTGGGCTCTCGTGGTGCTGATGGTCGGCTGGTTTGTGGCCGATGCGCTCCACATGCGCCTGCTCGGCGCACTGATGGGGGCGGTGGCCAATGTGGGCCTTATCGCCTTGATAGTCATCTTCCAACCCGAAATACGCAAATTCCTCCTCTTCCTCGGCACCAAGACACAACTCGACCAGTCGCTCGTCAAACGGCTGCAGTTTTGGAAACACACTATGCGCCAGCAGAATACTGTGGCCTATGAGGCCTACGTCAATGCCTGCATGCACATGTCGCAGACCAAGACCGGAGCCCTCATCATCTTCCGCCGGCAGAACGAGGTCGAGGAACTGGTGGCCACCGGCGAACGCATCGACGCCCCGGCAGGCAGCGCCCTGATAGAGACCATCTTCTTTAAAAACTCGCCCCTGCACGACGGCGCCATGATAGTGCGCGGCAACACCATCCTCGCAGCGCGCTGCATACTGCCCGTCACCTCGCGGCTCGACATCGACCCCGCCCTCGGCCTGCGCCATCGCTCGGCCATCGGCGTCACCGAACAGCTCGACGTCGTGGCCGTGGTGGTCAGCGAAGAGACCGGCGCTATAAGCTATGTCGTTGGCGGCGAGATACATCACGGTGTGTCGCCCGTCGAATTGCGCCAAGCACTCGAGAAATACGGCTGCTGAGCCGCGTCAGCGGCGGCACCTCATTAGCCATGGGTGCAAACCTACGGCCATACATGTATCGCAGGGGGCTGTATCGAGACTGAATTTAATTTTTAAATTGTCCGGGTGCGGCCACCGTCCACTACACACTATCAACTGCCAACTAACATTCCTGTTTAACGTTTTTCATATATTATTTATCGAGAAACGATAATTTTTTTTTGTTTTTCGTAACTTTTTTCTTGCATATCAGAAAAAAGTTGTATCTTTGCAGCCGGGAAAGCAACAGAAACCTATGGCTAAAAAAGGTACAATAACACGAATCAGAACACTTTACGCAGTCTTTATCGGCATAATTGCACTGTGTATCGGGCTCTTTTTTCTGAATGTTTTCACCGCCGCCGACCCCATAGAGATGGCCAACCTCGGCGACAGCAACGGCGACTATGGCCTGCTCATCACTGACCTCGGCAGTTCGCCGCAGCTCTATCAGCGCGATTTCGCGGTCAGCGGCCTGCCCGACGGGCTGTCGGCCAAGGCCAAGGTCAGCCGCTTCGATGTCGGCATCTCGGCCGACGACATGCAGTCGCTCCCCTCCGGCAAGGCCATGTGGTGCATGTGGCTGCAGGTGTTCTGTGTGCTGGCCATGGCGGCCATGGTGGTGCTGTTGCTGATGTCCGTCATTTCGTTCTATATTTATGTGCGTCGCGGCAAGGTGTTTCCCAAGCGCAACATAACGTGGCTCACGTGGGCCGGAGTGCTGATGATAGCCATGTCGCTCGGCATGGACCTCAGCGCCTACCTCGAACGCTCTATGGCTTTCGACCTGCTGCGCGGCACCGACTGGGTGCCTGCCGCCCCGGTGTCTATCCACATCACACGCATCCTTTTCGGGCTGACAATCATCTTCATGGCCGAAATCTTCAAGATAGGCCGCGACATACAGGAGGAACAGGAGCTGACGATATGATAGTGGTGAACCTCGATATGATGATGGCCAAGCGCAAAATATCGCTTGGCGAACTGGCCGAGAGGGTCGAAATCACTCCGGCCAACCTCTCCATCTTCAAGACCGGAAAGGCCCGTGCAGTGCGCTTCAGCACCCTCGAGCGCCTCTGCCAGGCGCTCGACTGCCAGCCGGCCGACCTGCTCGAATACCGCCCCGACGACTCTACGACTGAAAGAAACACGATAAATCAAATAAAATAAACCTTAAAATCAACACACAATGAAGAAATCAATTTGGATTATGCTTGTGGCAATGCTGCTCGGCGGCGTGGCTACAGCCCAGCTGCCCGGACAGGGTGCTGCCAAGGAAAAGAAGAGCGACCTCAGCGCCAAGGTGCCCCTCGACAAGAAGGTGCGCTACGGCAAGCTCGACAACGGCTTCACCTACTACATCCGCGCCAACAAGAAACCGGAGAACATGATTCAGTTCCGCCTCGTCAGCAACGCCGGCTCCATCATGGAGCGCGAAGACCAGCGCGGTCTGGCTCACTTCTGTGAGCACATGGCCTTCAACGGTATCAAGGGCTATCCCCACAACACTATGATCGACAAGCTGCAGCAGCACGGTGTCGAGTTCGGTCGCGACATCAACGCCTACACCAGCTTCGACCAGACTGTTTACTATGTCAATATGCCCGCCGACGACCCCGAGATGGTCAAGATGGGTATCGAAATCCTCGACGGCTGGGCCGGCAACATCCTCTTCGATGAGAAGGAGATTGAGGAAGAACGCGGCGTCATCCACGAGGAGTGGCGCGGCGGCGTCGGCCACGGCGACCGTCTGCGTCAGAAGACATGGCCCATCATGCTCAAGGGCTCGCTCTATGCCGAGCGTCTGCCCATCGGCAAGGAAGAGGTCATCATGAACTTCAAGCGCCAGAGCATCGTCGACTTCTTCAACGACTGGTACCGCCCCGACCTGCAGGCCATCGTGATTGTTGGCGACATCGCCGACATCAACCAGATGGAGAAGACCGTCAAGGAAGTCTTCAGCAGCCCCAACCACAAGTATCAGGGCGAAGGCACCCCCAAGCCCCGCCTGAGCTACGAAATCCCCGACAACAAAGAACCCCTCATCTGCATCGCCCAGGATAAAGAGGCCACCAACACCACCCTCGAAATCTTCTGGAAGCACAAGAAAGGCCCCAACGGCACCGTCGGTGCCTACCGCGACATGCTGGTCCGCAGCCTTATCGGCATGATGATCAACGAGCGCTTCGCCGATGTCTGCCAGAAACCTTCCGCCCCCATGATGTATGCCGGCGGTGGCTACGGCGGTTTCCTCGGCCGTGAGATCGACGTCTTCGAAATCAGTGCCAGCCCCAAGGAAGGCCGCATCGAAGAGACCGCACGCATGCTCCTCCAGATGGTGAAGCAGATGGACGACCACGGCTTCCTGCAGGCCGAACTCGACCGCCAGAAGGAAGACCTCCTCAGCACCTACACCAAGCTGGCCAAGGAAGAAAACAAGACCCAGAGCAACAGCCTGGCCGACGAGTACACCAACCACTACCTCGACAACGAACCCTGCCCCGGCATCCGCCAAGAGTGGAAGTATGCCAAGGAGTTCATCCCCGAAATCACCATCGAAGAGTGCAACAAGCTTATCTCCAGCTGGATCACCGACGAGAATATCGTCTTCTATCTGACCGCTCCCGAGAAGGACGGCTTCAAGGTCCCCACCGAGAAAGAGGCAGTCGACATTATCAAGAGCATCCGCACCATCAAGACCGAGCCGTGGGTCGACAACTTCAAAGACGAGCCCCTCTTCAGCGAAGAGGTCAAGGCCGTCACGCCCAAGGTCACCAAGGTCAACAGCGTCCTCGACTACACCGAGTACACCTGCCCCAATGGCATCCGCTTCATCGTGAAGAAGACCGACTACAAGGCCGATGAAATCCAGATCAGCAGCTTCGCCAAGGGCGGCACCTCGCTCTACGGCGACGCCGAGGCTTTCCAGGCCCAGAATGCAGCCAGCTTCATCGATGCCGGCGGTATTGCCAACTTCAGCGCCACCCAGCTCAACAAGAAGCTCAAAGGCATGAACCTCAGCATCAGCCCCAGCATAGACGGCGAGACGCAGGGCTTCAGCGGCAGCTGCTCGCCCAAGGACCTCGAAACCACACTCCAGCTCATCAATCTCTACTACACCGCTCCCCGCAAAGACAAGGAAGCCTACGAACGCAATATTGAGAATACTCTGCAGCAAATCAAGTTCGTCCGCGAGAACCCGCAGGTCGCCTTCATCGAGACCTACTACAAAGCTTCCTTCCCCAACGACAAACGCCAGGTGGTTATTCCCACCGAGGACCAGGTTAAGAGCCTCAGCCTCGACCGTATGTACGAAATCTATCGCGAGCGCTTCACCGATGCCAGCAACCAGATTTTCTTCTTCGTCGGCAACGTCGACGACAAGGATGTCGACCTCATCGCCAAATACCTCAACCATCTGCCCACCAACGGCAAGCAGAAGGGCGAGACCTACATCAACCGCAATCCGAAGTTCGCCGAGGGCATCGTCCATGCCGAAGCCGTCAAAGGTATCGAACGTCAGGGTATGCTCATCATCAGCGGCCAGATGAATGTCAACGCCGCCGAGCTCGATCCTCAGACTCGTATCGCCATTCAGGAACTTGGCGATGCCCTGGGCATCACTGTCACCGAGATTATCCGCGAGAAGAACGGCGACGCCTACAGCCCCAGTGCCGGCTTCAGCTACGACCTCTCGCCCGAAGGCCAGGTCAGCTGGCAGTTCTACATCGGCTGCGACCCAGAGAAAGCCAAGAAGATTGAGAAAGACTGCATCAAGATACTGAAGAACTACACCA
>JAFVWV010000179.1 GCA_017501495.1 Bacteroidales bacterium
ATCCTCGCCGCTGGCCAGCACGTGGTCGAGGCCGCCGAATCCGATGTCATAGCCCCAGCCGTCGCCGCCGAAGATCCACTGGCTCTTCTTGACGAGGCTGTGGCGGAGTTCGAGGAGCTGCTTGCAGATGTCGCAGCCGCAGGCCTCCATCAGCGGAATGAGCTTGTCGGCGATTTCCTTGGTCTTGAGGGTGTTCTCGCGGTTGGCGATCCACTCGGTGAAGAGGGCCTTGATTTCGGCGCTGCAGCAGTCGCAGGCGAGGCCTTCCTTCATGATGCGCTCCACGCGGTCGCGCATCTGGCGGGTGGCGGTGGCCATACCGAGGCCGAACTCAGCGTTGTCCTCGAACAGCGAGTTGGCCCAGGCGGGACCGAAGCCGCTGCGGTAGTTCTTGCAGTAAGGTGTGGCAGGAGCCGAGCCGCCGTAGATGGAGGAGCAGCCCGTGGCGTTGGCCACCATCATCTGCTCGCCGAAGAGCTGGGTGATGCACTTCAGGTACGGGGTCTCGCCGCAGCCGGCGCAGGCGCCGCTGAACTCGAACAGGGGCTGTGCGAACTGGCTGTTCTTGACGTTGGCCTTCTTGTCGATGAGGTTGTCCTTGTAGGTGACGCACTTCTGGGCGTAGTCCCAGTTGGCGGCCTCGTGGAGCTGGCTCTCGAAGGGTTTCATCACGAGGGCTTTCTCCTTGGCGGGGCAGACGTCGGCGCAGTTGCCGCAGCCGGTGCAGTCCATAGCGCTGACCTGCATGCGGAAGTGCATACCAGCCAGCTCCTTGGGCATCTTCACGTCGATGGCCTTCATCGACTCGGGGGCCTTCTTCATCTCCTCGTCGGTCATCACGCAGGGGCGGATGGCGGCGTGGGGGCAGACCAGCGAGCACTGGTTGCACTGGATGCAGTTGGCGGGGTTCCACTCGGGGACGACGGTGGCCACGCCACGTTTCTCGTAGGCGGTGGTGCCGGCGGGGAAGGTGCCGTCCTCGTAGCCGAGGAATGCCGACACGGGCAGGTCGTTGCCGGTCTGTGCCACCATCGGGCGCATCACCTTGGCGATGAACTCGGGGTCGCCCTCGTGCTTCTCGACGACGAAGTCGGTGCTGCAAGGCAGGTTGGCCCACTCGGCGGGGATGTCGACTTTCACGATCTCGCCGCCGCGGTCGACGGCCTGGTAGTTCTTGTTCACCACGTCCTCACCCTTGCGGCCGTAGCTCTTGACGATGAACTTCTTCATCTGCTCGACGGCGAGGTCGTAAGGAATCACCTCAGAGATCTTGAAGAAGGCGCTCTGGAGGATGGTGTTGGTGCGGTTGCCGAGGCCGATTTCGGCGGCAATCTTGGTGGCGTCGATGATGTACATCGTGATATGGTGCAGCGCGAGGTACTTCTTCACGAAGTCGGGCAGCTGGGCCTTGGTCTCCTCGACGGTCCAGGGGCTGTTGTAGAGGAAGGTACCGTTGTCCTTGAGGCCGCGCAGGCAGTCATACTTGCGCAGGTAGCTGGGCACGTGGACGGCCACGAAGTCGGGCGTGCCGACCAGGTAGGGTGCGGGCAGGGGGTTGTCGCCGAAGCGCAGGTGCGAGCAGGTGTAGCCGCCGCTCTTCTTCGAGTCGTAGTCGAAGTAGGCCTGGCTGTACTTGTCGGTGTTGTCGCCGATAATCTTGATGCTGTTCTTGTTGGCACCCACGGTACCGTCAGCACCCAAGCCGTAGAAGCGGGCCTCGAAGGTGCCCTTGGGCAGGATGCTGATTTCGGGCAGCAGGGGCAGCGAACGGAAGGTCACGTCGTCCACGATGCCGATGGTAAACTGGTTCTTCTTCTCGCCCTCGGCGTTGTTGAAGACGCTGATGATCTGGGCGGGGGTGGTGTCCTTGCTCGAAAGACCGTAGCGGCCGCCGAGGATGGTGGGCTTGTAGGGGCAGTCCTTGAAGGCCTCGACGATGTCCATATACAGCGGGTCGCCGTTGGCGCCGGGCTCCTTGGTGCGGTCGAGGACGGTGATGGTCTTCACGTGCTCCATCAGGCTCTTGGGCATAGCCTCCATCAGGTGCTTCACGCTGAAGGGACGATAGAGGTGGACGGTCACGCAGCCCGTCTTCTTGCCCTGGGCGTTGAGGTAATCCACCACGGTCTTGATGGTCTCGGTGACCGAGCCCATAGCCACGATGACGTTCTCGGCATCCTTGGCGCCGTAGTAGGTGAAGGGAGCGTAGTTGCGGCCGGTCAGCTTGCTGATCTCAGCCATATACTTGGCCACGATGTCGGGCAGAGCGTCGTAGTACTTGTTCTGCAGCTCGCGTGTCTGGAAATAGACGTCGCTGTTCTGGGCGGTACCGCGGGTCACGTTGTGCTCGGGGTTGAGGGCGTTCTCGCGGAAAGCCTTCAGGGCCTTCTGGTCGACGAGCGGACGCAGGTCTTCCATATCCCAGGCCTCGATCTTCTGGATCTCGTGGCTGGTGCGGAAGCCGTCGAAGAAGTTGAGGAACGGCACGCGGCCGCTGAGGGCGGCGAGGTGGGCTACAGGGGCGAGGTCCATCACCTCCTGCACCGAGCTCTCGGCCAGCAGGGCGAAGCCGGTCTGGCGGGCGCTCATCACGTCGGCGTGGTCGCCGAAGATGGAGAGGGCCTGGGCGGCCAGGGCGCGGGCGCTCACGTGGAACACGCCGGGCAGCAGCTCGCCGGCGATCTTGTACATATTCGGAATCATCAGCAGCAGACCCTGCGAAGCGGTGTAGGTGGTGGTCAGCGCACCGGCCTGCAACGAGCCGTGCACGGCGCCGGCGGCGCCGGCCTCGCTCTGCATCTCGACGACCTTCACGGTCTCGCCGAAGAGGTTCTTACGACCCGCAGCGGCCCACTCGTCGATATACTCGGCCATAGGGCTGCTCGGGGTGATGGGGTAGATAGCTGCTACCTCGCTGAACATGTACGCCACATGCGCCGCAGCGCAGTTGCCGTCACAAGTCATAAACTTTTTTTCTTTTACCATTGCGTTAACGTTTTAGGATATAATTAATTATAATAATTTTAAAGCATTTAGCCAATCTACAAAGGTACGAACTTTTTCCGAATTAGCAAGAAAAACTTTCCGAAGGAAAGAAATTTGTGGCCAAATGCTTTAAAATTCAAAGCGGTATATCCTAAAACGGTAACGCAATGGTTAATCAAGGAAGAAAGTAAAAGAAAAAAAGTTCATGACATGTGACGGTAACAAAACAAGCCTCGGAGAGGCTCAATCTCAATAACCCCTGACAAGAAAATCTCTGATTTTCGCAGTCTGGGGATAGAGGAACACCTATCCCCATGTGCGTCTCGGAGAGACGCGATTTCATAGTGTAGGA
>JAFVWV010000180.1 GCA_017501495.1 Bacteroidales bacterium
ATCAACGATACATCAACGATATATCAACGATATTTCAACGATTGCAATCGTTGAAATATCGTTGATATATCGTTGATGTATCGTTGATATGCACTACCGGTACACTACCGGCACCGACCTTGACGGCTAAGGTTGCTGCCGAATATCAACTTCTTCACTAATTCTGTTTCAGCAACTTGACCGTGTATCGCCGCCCGTCGGCAGCGGTGAGGGTAAGCAGGTAGGCCGAGAGGGGGCAGGCGGAAAGGTCGAGGGTGTAGCAGCCCTGACCGTCGGGGCTGAGGTCCACCCGCTCGCAACGCCCGAAAATGTCGGTGAGGGTTGCGGTGAAGGTGTCGCCGTGTCCATGCTCAGCACCACCTTCAAGCCTAATTTTCACATTCTTTACAAACGGGTTCGGATAAACAGAAAACAGTGCCACGTCGGCAACGGGCTCGATGCCTACGCTGCCGGAGTCAACCCATTCCGGCTCGCGGTAGACATAGGGCGACATGAAAGCGGTGTCGACCATAAGGGAAATGCAACCGGCAAACTCCTGTGGATGGAGTTCATGCAGGCCGAAACGCGGACTGCCGGTCAGGATGTTGGCGATGTAGAGCAGGCTGTCGCGCATGGCCAAGGCTGCCGGTATGTCGCCGCTGCCGACTGCGTTGAAGTCGTATCCACGGACCACATGCCCCGCGTAGTCGAACTGCGCCATGGTCAGCCTGCTGCCGCCGCCTTGATCGCCACGATAGAGGTTTGGGTAATATACACCGCCGACGCTCACCCCTTGCAGCAACACGCGGTTGCCGCCAACGGCGAGGCCGGCGGCATGGATTGTGAAGGGAATCCAGCCCAGACCCAAATTCGACTGGCGGAGCGACGGCATCCGGGCCACACTGTGCAGCGTGCCTTCCGACATGTCGAGTGCCAGCACAAAGGCATGGTTGACAAGTTCTGTAGGCTGTCCGTCAACATAATAGACAGCGCATTGCAGCGGCTCGGTGCCAGCGCGTTGCCAGCAGTCGCCGGCCACGAACAGCAGTCCGCTGTCAGGGTCGAAAGCCACCTCGCGAAACGTAGAGCCCAGATTGCCGCTTTGCCAATATTCGGCAGACTGCGCGTTGAGGGGAGTGTCGTCTATGCCAACAGCATACAAGGCCGTTAGGTCGGCACCGAATTTCACCAGCAGGGCGGTATAGAGAGAACTGTAGCCGATCGTCCGGCTGATGCCGGAAGCTATCGCCAGCGTGTCGTACCTCTCATGACCTGTCCGGCGCAGGAGAGTGCCATAGACATAAACTCCGTCGGTGTCCGTACGCACTTTCAGATTATTGCCGCCATAGCTGACCGACGGCGTATTGCCTGCGACAAGAGCTTGAGCGCCAAGCAGCGTATCGAGGTGCGGCGAGAGTTTCAGCACCACCGGGCTCCACGCCGCACCATGAAGTCCCTCGACGACGCCCACACGGCGCTCGTTGTCCATCAGGCAGCTGCCTTCGGCCACCCCGCCGTCCAACAGCAGATAGACATTGCCATCGGCGTCGACGTCGAACGACGGCCGTTCGAGAGGCGAATTCAGCACAGAGCCCGTGCTGTCGCGAAGATAGTCGCCCGAGGTGTCGACCCGGGCCATATGCAGCGCATGCTGCTCGACGATGCGGCCCGTTGTGTCAAACACCACAAGCCCTGTACGCCAATAGTCTGTATAGCCAGATATGTTGGCCGGGTAGCCGTCGGCCACACCGCGCAGCAGCGTGTCGAGGTAGTAGAGCTTGCCATACTCGCTCCAGAGCGGAATGTTGTAGGTGAAGAGGCAGGCAACGGCAGAATCGCCAAGCATGCGCAATTCGTGCGAATCTGTACCGCCGCCGTTGATCCACACGGTCTTGCGCCAAGCCATATTGCCTTGTGGCGTGATGCAGGCAAGCACGACACCGTCGTCTACCATGTCGGTTGTCGGATTGAGTCGCACACTGTCCCACATGGCGTACGGACCGCCGGACTGGCCCGCATAGTTGGCCAGCACGTAGAGGTTGCCCTTGCTGTCGGTAACGGTGCCCGAGATGTAATTGTTTCCGTTGTCGCGGCCTTCCCATCCTTTGGCCCACTCGTAGCGCTGCGCTTGTGACACAAAGGCAATGGCAACGCAGAGCGATAAAATAACAGTTTTCATTTTGTATCTTTTTTGCATTCTACTTTCCCCCAAAAACGGCTTCTATTTGGCCGATTCTGTAATATATGACGAAAAAACATGCAGAAAAGTCCACTTTTTAACGTTTGTTAACGCTAAGGCAGGCTAGGCAATAAAAAAAGCCGCCGACAGATTTGTCTGTCAGCGGCTTATGTGGTTGATGCTACTTCTTGGTCGTGTCGGACACTGCTTCCGGCTGCTCCGCAGGCGGTGTGGCGGGCTTTTTCTTCGGTTTGGGCATCTTGATGTCGCTCAAGCTGTGCTTGCGGTGTATGCGTATGAAATCGACATAGCCGCTGATGCCGGGGCAATGGCCGGTCTCGGTGTATTGCCACAGCGTGAACCTTGTGGTTGGATAGCCACGGTAGTTGGCTATAAAAATATGATACTTCGAATATTTCTTTGAAGCAAAATGGGTTTTGTACAGCTTCTCACTGGTGTAGATAACAGGTCTGACGCCGTACTCCTTCTCCATCAGTTCGAGCAGCTTGTTCACACGTTCCATATTGAGGCGACCCACATGATGGCCTTCAATGTCGAGCACTGGCACAAGGTCCTGTTCCTTCTTCTTCACCACGCTGCGTATGTTGGCCATCTGCTGGTAGGCGGTGGTCTTGCTGCTGTAGAGATGGTAGCTGCCCACCAGCAAGCCCGCTTTCTTGGCCTTGGTGATATTGTTGCGGTAGTAAGGATCCTTTATCGTGGTGCCTTCGGTGGCCTTGACATAGACAAAGCGGATTGTCGAGTCCTTGGCCACGCGCGTCCAGTTGATATTGCCCTGATACTTTGACACATCGATACCACGATGCCGCACCTGTGCCTGAGCCGTTACGCAGCACAGGCAAAGAAGCATTAGCAGCGCTATACTACATTTCAATCTCCGTACCATCGGCATTGAGAAATTTGTACTCCAGCAAACCAAGTTTCTCGCTTGACCTGATGGCAAGCCATGTACGGTGCTTGCGCATCCAGCGCATACGTATGCTGCGCAACCCGCCCTTGGTGAGGTAGGCGTGGATGTAGGGGTGCGTCACGATAGTATAGCGGTGTTCGCGCTGCGAGGTGGTCAGATATGTCAAATTAGACTCTATCTCGTCGACCACTACCAAGCTCTGCTTGATATGGCCTGTGCCGTCGCACATGGGGCACTTCTCCTGCACATCGACCTCGACGGCGGGACGCACCCTCTGACGGGTAATCTGCATCAGGCCGAACTTGCTCAGCGGCAATATAGTGTGGCGAGCCTTGTCGCGCTTCATCTCTTCGGTCATCACGTCGAAAAGCTTCTTGCGGTTCTCAGCCTTGTTCATATCGATGAAGTCGACAATGACAATGCCGCCCATGTCACGCAAACGCATCTGGCGCGCGATCTCCTTACCACTCTCGATGTTCACTTGCAGGGCAGTGTCCTCCTGTCCGGTGCCGGCCTTGATATGATTGCCGCTGTTGACATCGATGACATGCATAGCCTCGGTGTGCTCGACATAGAGGTAGACACCGGAACGTATGGTCACAATGCGCCCGAAAGCACGCCGTATGTCGCGCTGTATGCCCATCTGTTCGAAGATGGGGGTCTCAAGTTTATAGAGTTTTACAATGTCTTCCGAGCCGGGACTCATCGCGCCGACAAAGGTCCGCACCTGATTGTAAAGGCGC
>JAFVWV010000181.1 GCA_017501495.1 Bacteroidales bacterium
TATTTCAACGATTGCAATCGTTGAAATATCGTTGATATATCGTTGATGTATCGTTGATATGCACTACCGATTACTGATGATTTTGCACCAGGAGGGGTGTCATTGCATTTTTTTTTGTATTTTTGCAACCGCTTTAACGCGCGCAAACCGCATAACAACATGAATATCAAACGCACAATAATACAAATCCTGATTCTTGCAGCCGGCAGCACAGCCACGCTGACGGCTCAGGAAACCGACACCGCACGCCGCGCCACGCTCGAAGAAGTGAGCGTCAGCGGACGCCGCACCGAGGGCGTAAGCCGACTGGGCGGAGCCGAAAACGGGCAGCAGATCGGTCAGGACGAGCTCTTCCGCGCCGCCTGCTGCAACCTCGGCGAGAGCTTCGTGGCCAACCCCGCCGTCGACGTCAACTACAGCGACGCCGCCACCGGCGCACGGCAAATCAAACTGCTCGGCCTCAGCGGCACCTACGTGCAGATGCTCTGCGAGAGCCTGCCCATGAGCGGCGGTGCCTCGCAGCCCTACCTGCTGGGCTTCGTGCCGGGTGCCTGGATGAAAAGCATCAGCGTGAGCAAAGGCGCTTCGAGCGTCAAAAACGGCTCGCAGAGCATCACCGGGCAAATCAACGTCGAATACCTGAAACCCGACGACGAGCCCTCCGTGGACATCAACCTCTACGGCGACAGCCACCTGAAGATAGAGGGCAACGCCAAGGCCAACATACACATAAACAAAAAGTTGAGCACTGAGCTGCTGGGCCACTACGAGCACGACTTCATGCACCACGACGAGAACGGCGACGGTTGGATAGACATGCCGTCGGTGGACCACTACAACCTGCAGAACCGGTGGAAATACGTCAGCGGTCGCTACATCATGCACGCCGGAGTGGGCTACCTGCAAGACCGCCGGCACGGCGGACAGGTCGAAGGCGACTACCCGAACACCCCCACCGAGCCTGGCCGCTTTGCCGTCGGCATCGACAGCCGCCGCATGGAGGCCTACATGAAGCATGCCTACCTGCTCAACCGCGAGCACAACACCAACCTGGCCCTGACGGCCACCGCCTACCGCTTCGACCTCGACGGCATCTTCGGCAACGCCGCGCGCCGCGCCCTCGGCGAACGGCAGTTGGGCATGAGCAGCCTGCTCATGCTGGAGCACGACTTCAACGACGACCACACCATCTCCACCGGACTGAGCTTCAGCGCAGAAAGCGCCGACGAGACCCTCGGCCTGCAAGGCAGCGAAGGTCTGCGCCAATGGCGCGAATACGTGCCCGGCGCCTACGCTCAATACACCTTCACCCCCAGCTATCGCTTCACCGCCATGGCGGGGCTGCGCTTCGACCGCAGCAGCCTCAACGGCGGCTACTTCACCCCGAGGATGCACCTCAAGTGGGTGCCCGCCGACTGGCTGACCCTGCGCGGCTCGGCCGGCATGGGCCACCGCAGCGTGCGCCCGCTGGCCGAGAACCACTTCATCCTCTCGTCGGGCCGCACCATCGACTTGGCTCCGGGCGTGGTGTCGATAGCGCCGATGACCGTATCCGAAGCATTGACCTTCCAGCCTACGCTCGAAAGCGCCGTCAATGCGGGCCTCAGCGCCGCCTTCTACATACCCGTCGGCGACCACACCGTGACCCTCAACGCCGAGTACTACTACACCGACTTCCAGCACCAGCTGGTGGTAGACTACGACAGCGACCCCACGGCCATACTGCTCTACAACCTGCAGGGGCAGTCCTACTCGCACACCGCGCAGGTCGACGCCACCTACGAACCCACCGATGAATGGAGCCTGATGGCCGCCATGCGCCTGAACCGCGTGATGTGCACCTACGGCGGCCAACTGCTTGAAAAACCGTTGCAAAGCCGCTACAAAGCGCTGCTCACCGTTGGCTGGAAACCCATGATGGGCATCTGGCAGGTCGACGTCACACTGGCCCTCAACGGCGGCGGCCGCATGCCCAAAGCCTACACGCTGGCCGACGGCACCCCGTCGTGGGACGAAGAGTTTCCGGCCTACCCGCAGCTCAACATACAGCTCACGCGCGAATTCCGCCACTTCTCGCTCTACATCGGCGGCGAAAACCTGACCAACTACCGCCAGCCTATGCCCGTAATCGATGCCGCCAGCCCCTGGAGCGCCACCTTCGAACCCACCATGATATGGGGGCCCGTCAACGGCATCATGGGCTACGCCGGAATTAGAATGACACTTTAAACAAAGAAAACATAATTATATGAAACACACACTCCTTATCACCATGCTGGCACTGCTGCTCGGCGGCTCGCTGCGCGTACTCGTGCTCACCCCCACCCCGCAGATGCACTGCCAGAACTGCGAAAACAAAATCAAGAAAAACATGCGCTTCGAAGACGGCGTCAAGAAGGTGGAAACCAGCATCGAACGCCAGGAGGTCACCATCACCTACGACCCCAAGAAGACCGACGTCAAAGGGCTGCAGGAAGGCATGAAGAAAATCGGCTACACCACCAAGGTGGTCAGCGACCGCGAACAGCCCGCCAAAGGACAGAAGAAAGACAAAAAGTGAGCGTCAACACCGCCACATACTTCAGCCGCCTGCGCGAGCTGGTAGGACTTGAACTGCGCGAAGAGCAAGAAGCCTACCGCCGCAGCCTCGAGCATCGCGGGCTCGGCGCCGCCGACGGCATACGCGAACCCTCGTGCCGCTACCCGGTGAGCCTCGGCGCGTCAGACTACAACGCCATGGGACAGCTGACCCTGGAATTGCGCTACGAGGTGGCCGACGACGAGGTGGAACTCGATTTCGAGCCCGGCCGCCCGGTAACGCTCTTCTATCTGGCCAACGACGGAGCCAAAGAGATGCCGCACCAATGCTACGTAGAACTGGTGCGCGACGGCGCCATGACCATCAGTGTGCCCTCGAAGGCGGCCATACAGAGCATCCGCTCGCTGGCCGACCGCAACCTGATAGGCGTGCAACTTGGAGTCGACAACACCAGCTTCCGTGTGATGGACGGTGCCTTGACAGAGGCCGCACGCAAAGAAGACGAACGCTTCGTGCGCTTGCGCGACGTGCTGCTCGACAATGCCAAACCCTCTTTCCGTTCGCTGCCGCGGCTCTCGTTTCCATGGCTCAACCGCAGCCAGGAAGACGCCATACAAAAGGTGGTAGAAGCACAGGAAGTCAGCATCATACACGGCCCGCCGGGCACTGGCAAGACCACCACCCTCGTCGAAGCCATCATAGAGACCCTCCAACGCGAGACGCAGGTGCTCGTCTGCGCCCCGTCGAACGCGGCAGTCGACTGGATCAGCACCCAGCTCATGCGCCGCGGAGTGGGCGTGCTGCGCGTGGGCAACCCGCTGCGCATGAGCGACGAGACCCTCGAATGCAGCTACGAGCGCCGCTATGCCGCCCATCCCGACTACCACGAGCTGTGGAATATACGCCGCACCCTGCGCGAAGGCGGCATCGGCCCCGAGAAAGCCCGCAAACTGCGCGAGCGGCAGAACGAACTGGAGCTGAAGATAAACAACGATATCTTCAACGAAGCGCGGGTGGTGAGCTGCACCCTCGTGGGCAGCGCCTACCGCATCATGGACCGCCGCCGCTTCAGCACACTCTTCATCGACGAGGCCGCACAGGCATTGGAGCCCGCCTGCTGGGCCGCCATCTTGCGCGCCGACCGCGTGGTGATGGGCGGCGACCACCAGCAGCTGCCGCCCACGGTGAAAAGCCTCGAAGCTGCTCGTGGCGGCCTGGCCGACACGCTGATGCAAAAGGTCGTAGGCCTGCATCCGCAATGCGTAAGCCTGCTCACAGTGCAGTATCGCATGAACAAAGCCATCATGGCCTTCAGCTCGCGATGGTTCTACCACGGCCAGTTGAAAGCCGCACCCGAAGCCGCGCAGCGCCTCGTGAGCCCACTGGACACACCGCTGACCTGGATAGACACTTCCGGCAGTTCCGGAAATTCCGGAATCTCCGGAGCATCCGGAACAGCCGGAACCACAGAGGCACGCACCCGCACAGGCTCGCTCACCAACAGCCAGGAGGCTCGCCTGGTGATACACACCCTGCGCGACTATATAGATATGGTGTCGCCCGGGCGTGTGGAAAGCGAACGCGTCGATTTCGGCATCATCACACCCTATCGCGGACAGGCGCGCCTCATACGCCGCCTGCTGAAGATGCAGCACTACTTCCGCAAACTCAGGCGCCACATCACAGTGGGCACCGTCGACGGCTTCCAAGGCCAGGAGCGCGACGTGATAGTCATCTCCCTCGTGCGCAGCAACGCCGAGGGCAGCATCGGCTTCCTGCGCGACCTGCGCCGCATGAATGTCGCCATGACCCGCGCCCGCATGAAACTGATAATAGTGGGCAACGCCGAGACTCTGAGCCACCACCGCTTCTACCGCGAGCTGATAGAACACGTACGGCGGCACGGCGAGTTCGTCTGCGTGCCATCATCCGAACCAACCGTCAGCAACACAACAACAACCTAAAACACAATAAACACCATGAACAAGAAAGAAAAGAAACCACGCCTCTTCCGCTGGGCTCTCTGGTGGGGACTGGGCATCGTAGTGGTCTGTTTGGCCATAATGATAACCGAAGCGCTGTCGACGATGGGCGAAAGCACCGGCTCGACAGACATTACAGGTCCGATGTACGATGTAATATACCGGCTCATCTACCAGTTCGGCATCTGGCCCATAATCATTTATATAGGCGTTATAGGGCCTGTTTTCGAAGAGCTATGCTTCCGCCTGTGGGGCGACGGCAAGCAGTGGACGGGCTACACCTCGGTAGGGCTGATGTCTCTGTGGGGGCTGCTCATTGCTCCGTGGATCGGACTGCTCACGCTGGCGGCCGGCATCGTCATCATGGCAGGGCAGCGCAACGACCGCACCAAGCGCCTGTTTGCACTGATGATGCTGTCCACACTCATATTCGCCCTGGCGCACATCTCCAACTACGACGCAAGCGAGGGAGTCATCTCTTTCGTAGTGGCCATACTGCACAAGGTGGGCATGGGCCTGGTGGCATCCTATCTGGTCATCAACCACAACATACTTTGGTCCATGGGGCTGCACATACTGAACAACGGCGTGCTGGCCGTTATCTTCGGCGTGGGCGTCGGCATGGCCGCCGACACCGTTACCACCACCGAGAACAAGGACTGCCGCATCACCCTACGACCGGTGCTGACGAAGAGTGCCGACAAAGACACCTATGTGCAGGGATGGCTTGACGACAGCACCTACACCGACATCAGCACCCCTGGCAACATAGCCCAGACTCTTAACTCCATTGCACACATGAACGGCTCCACGACGCAATGCGACTACGAGTGGTCGGATTACCCCAAGGCAGAAATAACTGTGGTGATGCTCGGTGGTTGCCGCGACTACACACGCGCCGTTCGTCTGATGGAAGAGAAGCAATGGATAGCCCTCGACACAGTAGAACATGCCGACAGCGTGCGCACAATGTATGTTGGCGACAGCTCATACACCATCGCCGTTGAGCGCACCGTCACAATACGCAACACCTACGAACCCCTGGCGGGTATTTAATCACACCTCGATCTCGCCGCTGATGCGGTCGTCGCCCCAGACGGCGTACCAACCACAAGCATAGCCTCTCCCCCTCTCTCAATAGGGAAAGGCCATCGTCGGAATCACATCCTCGTCAGTTTCAAACTGTAGTGGATATAATAGGTGGTATAATCGATTGTGGCACTGCTTATGCCGTGGAGGTAGCAATGCTTTCTGTTGAGTTTGTCGATGAAGTAGGCCATGGGGCCGTCATCGGCAATGAGGGTGATTTTGTCTTTCTGGATGCTCCAGGTGCCGTTTTTCTCCACCTCGCCCTCGGTGGTGTGGTGCACGGTGGTGTAGGTGCCGTCAGTTCTGAAGGTAATCTCGGCGGTCTCACCCTCCCCGAGAGCGGAGTAGGTCTCGGAACTATCGTTGTCAATGGTATGGGTTACGGTAGACTCGTTCTCATTCCAAGTGCCGATGATGAGTTCCTCAAAGTCCTTCTGGCACCCGGTGAGGCTGAGGGTCAGAGCAGCAACAACCACCGCCACGATGGTCTCCAATATCTTTTTCATTGTTTTGATGTTTTAACAGGCTAATTAATTGAGTTACATTCTCTCAAGGCAGGTGTGCATCACACCTCTATCTCGCCGCTGATGCGGTCGTCGCCCCAGACGGCGTACATGTTGGAGCGGCCTTCGTTGAGGGTCATCTTGCCGGCCTGCTCGAGGTGGAGGCGGTAGAAGACGCACCGGTGCAGGTCGGCCTGGCCGCAGACGACGTCGGTGGCGAAGGCCTCGCAAGTGGGTGCGCCGCACACGCCGCAGTCTATCTGGGGCAGGTGCACCTTCATCTTCTCTATCCGCTCCATCTTCTCCAGGGCTTTGCTGATGTCGGGGTCGAGGACAAGCATGGAGCGCGGCTGCACCTCATCGACGGTGGAGTTTTCGATCAAGTAATCCTGGTACTTCTCCATCTCGCGGTCGCGCGGCATCTCGCCGTTGCGCTCGCGTTCGGCGGCCTTGCGGGCACGGGCATACATGCGCTCGCCGCAGAGGAAGCGGTTGTCCACGCGCAGCAGTGCGCCGGCGCATGACTGGTCGCAGGCGCGCAGCTCGAGAAACTCGACGCCCTCGACCTCGTCGTTTTCCAGCCTGTCGAGGAAGTCCATGACGTTCTCGATGCCGTCGATGGCGTAGCTGCGCTTGGCGGTGCAGATGCGGCGCTCGCCGTTGGTGAGGGTGCTGAGGATGGCGTCGGCGCTGAGGCGCTGGCGGCTCAAAGGCTTGTACTGGTGGTTTTTGCCCATGTCTTTGATGTGCTTGTAGACACGGTTGTAGAGCAGGTTCATATTGATGACGCCGTCGATGAGGCTCTTCTCCTCGCCCACGGGGGCCTTGACGGCCGACACCTTGGCGGCGCAGGGGGTGATGTAGAAAAGGCCTATCTCCTCGCGCGGTATGCCGCGGCTGACGAGCTCCTGGACAGCATACATGGCGCTGAGGTCGAGCGGCACCTTGATGGGCATCACGTTGTCGGTGAGCGACGGATACTTGATTTGTATCATCCTCACGATGGCCGGGCAGAACGACGAGATGAGCGGCCTCACGTCGGGGTGCTCGCGTGCGTAGCGTTCCTTGGCTTCTTTGTAGACCATGGCCGCGCTCTCGACCTCCATCACGTGGGCGAAGCCCAGTTCCTGCAGCGAGGCATAGACGCGTGAGACGCTGATATCGTCGGGAAACTGGCCCATGAACACCGCCGGCAGCAAAGCCACCGAATGGCTGTAGTTATGTATTGCCTCGAAGTCGTCGTCTTTGATGCGTATGGCCTGGGCCGGGCAGTCCTCATGGCAGCGGCCGCAGTCGATGCAGCGATGCTCCTGGATGGATGCCTTGCCACCAAAGATGCGTATTGCCTCCGTGGGGCATATCTTCATGCAGCGCGAGCACCCGATGCAGCGCGATTCCTCGACTTGTAAAGCGTGATAGAACATTTTGAAAGGTTATAGGTTATGGGTTATAGGTTATAGTTTATGCGTTATGGTGTTATGGAGAGTGTTGGATTATTGGTTATACGTTATTGTATTGGGGTGACTATCGGAGAATGAGGGCAACGGTTGCTCATTCGGATTGGACGACTTTTTCTTGTCAAAATAGCCCTTTAAGCCCGAGAGCATTTTTGCCACCTGTATAAACTGAGGCTTTATTCCAAACAGCTGCTCTTGAGACAGATAACCCAAATCCTGCGCTATCTGGAGTTGACTGTACGCCTCCATGAGCGAGCCATAGGCTATTTCGACAAAATGTGACTTTTCTTTAAACGAACTCCTCCCGCTTCCTTCAGCTATATTCGATGTTATTGAAGAGGCAGAGCGCCTGACTTGGTCGCCCAAGGCATATATCTCATACTTGGGAAAGTGGTGTTGCAAGACATAAATATCCCTTACAAGCTGCCTTGCAGACTTATAGACGGACAATCCTTCAAACGAGAACTCTTTCTCTTCCATCATTCTATAACCTATAACCCATAACCTATAACCTGAATTTCGCTCATGCGAAATTCACCTCCATCTCGACGGTGGTGCCGACGCCGACCTCGGAGGTGACGTTGAGCTTGTCGACATTCTTCTGCATGTTCGGCAGGCCCATGCCGGCACCGAAGCCCATGACGCGCACCTCGGGGCGGGCGGTGCTGTGGCCTTCTTCCATGGCCCAGGCTATGTCGGGTATGCCGGGCCCCTTGTCGGCCACCACCATGCGTATCTTGTCGGGGTCGATGTCGACGCTCACCGTGCCGCCGTAGGCGTGGGCTATGGCGTTGACCTCGGCCTCGTAGAGGGCCACGACCACACGCTTCACTATCTGCGGGTTGACGTTCAGCTGCTTCAGCGTCTTCTTGACCGAACTGCTGGCCTTGCCGGCGTTGACGAAATCGCCCTCGATAACTGTGTATTCCTGATGCATCTCTTTTGAATTTTGAATTGAAAATTCTGAATATTGAATCCGAACTGCGCAGCCTTTCGAAATCCAACATCCGTAATTTAGAACAGCGGTTTCATGCCTGCCTCGTAGAGGATGCCGCAGGTCTTGAACATCGAATAGGGGGTGCAGATGAGCACCATGTCGTTCTCGTCGGCCAGCTCCACCATGTCTTCCGACGGGCGCTTGCCGCGCACAAAGATGACCACCTCAAGGTTGGCCATGTCGCAGGTGCGGATGGTCTGCACATTGCACAGGCCGGTGATCAACACCGGCGTGTCCTTCAGCGTCAGCACGTCGCTCATGAGGTCGGATGCAAAACAATGCTCCACCTCCTTATCGAGTTTGTCGGACCCCAACCCTACGGTGGCGCCGAGCAAGTCTACGATTTCTTTAAGTTTCATATCCGAATCAGTGTTAAAAAAGTTTGATTAATTCAGGGTGCAAATATACAAACTTTTTCGAAACCGGCAAAATAAAAATTGCATTTATGGCAAAAAAAGAGCCGCTCCCCCACCCTCCGGACAGCCACCGGGAGGGCACTTCAACGATACATCAACGATATATCAACGATATATCAACGATTAAAATCGTCGAAATATCGTTGATATATCGTTGATGTATCGTTGATATGCGCTCTCGGTAGCGGACAAAACAGGGCCGAAATAACACAATTTAACCTAAAATTAACCATATTTACGTTAAAAAGCACACCGCCGGCAAGCCAAAAGACGATATGGCGGCACACAATAAAAAACGCCGGACGCCGTTATACAGGTCATGAAAAAGATAGCACCCTTGAAAGCGGGCGACCGCGTGGGGCTGGCAGCGCCGGCCAGGGCCGTGAGCCCCGACGAGATGGCCCCGGCCATAGCAATGCTGCGCTCGTGGGGACTCGAAGTGGTGGAACCCGACGGGCTCTACGACCGATGCGACCAGCTGGGCGGCACCGACGAGCACCGGGCAGCCCTGATGCAGAACCTGCTCGACGACCCAACGATACGGGCCGTCGTCTGCTGCCGCGGCGGCTACGGTTCGGTGCGTATCATCGACCGGCTCGACTTCACACAATTCGCCAAAGAGCCCAAATGGATTGTCGGCTACAGCGACATCACCGTGCTGCACAGCCACATACACGCCGTACTCGGCCTGCCCACGCTGCACGCCACGATGCCCATAAACTTCCCCGCCGACCTGCACCCCACCCCGGCCACCGAAAGCCTGAGGCGCACGCTCTTCGGCGAGCCCGTGGACATCGAATGGCAGCTGCCCGCCGACTCACCGGCATCGGCATGCAGCACAGGATTGACGCTGCGCGACGTCGAGATCGTGGGCGGCAACCTGAGCATCCTCTACAGCCTGCTGGGGTCGCGCTCGCAAGTCGACACGCGCGGCCGCGTGCTGCTCGTCGAAGACCTCGACGAATACCTCTACCACATCGACCGCATGATGCAGGCTCTGGGCCGCGCCGGCATGCTCGACGGCGCCGCGGCGCTGATGGTGGGCGGCATGAGCGACATACACGACAACGCCACACCCTTCGGACGCACGGCCATGCAAATCGTGGCCGAAGCCGCCGCGCGGCACCGCCTGCCGCTGCTCGCAGGCGCACCCTTCGGACACATCGGCGACGCCAACCTCGCACTGCCGCTCGGACAAAAAATAAACATTTCTGTCGCCAATTCAAAAAATTGTCGTATCTTTGCACCCTGAATGCTACTCATATACACACCACGACTGACCAACCGGCTGGGCTACACGCTGAACGTCATCTTCAGGCACATGCTGCGGACCGACTTCAGCATCACCACCGACGAGGCCTACTTCGCCGCCAGCGAGGGAGCCAAACTATGCTACGGCCCGCGCCGCATCGGCGATTCGCTGCACATCAAGAGCTGCAACCTGCTGTTTGCCACCTCGATAGAGGAAGTGGAAGCCAAGCCGGCCCGGATTGACGGACAATGGACACTCTTCCCGGTCTACGGACGCGACCTCGACATACAGTTCGACCTGCTGGCAGCCACCTTCTTCATGCTCAGCCGCTACGAAGAATACCTGCCGCACCGCAAAGACCAGCACGGCCGATTCACCGCCGACCAAAGCCTGGCCGCCGAAGCAGGATTCCTGACCGAACCCGTGGTCGACCAATGGATATGCCTGCTGCGCAAACTGCTGACAGAACGCTACCACGACATCAAGCTGAAACCCAGAACCTACCGCTTCGTGCAGACCGTGGACATCGATGCCGCATGGTGCTACCTGCACAAAGGGTTCTTCCGCACCGTGACGGGCCTCGCCCGCGACGCCTTCGCCCGGCGCGACATGACAGAGGTGCGCCGCCGCATACGCGTACTGCGCCACCGCGAGCAAGACCCCTTCGACACATTCGACTATATACTGGACAAAGCCCGGAACACACCCGACAGCCACCTGATATTCTTCGCCTTGCTGGCCGACTACGGCCAATACGACAAACCATCGAACTACATGAACCCCCACACACGCGAACTGCTGCAGCACCTCGGCGACTACGCCAAAGTGGGCATCCACCCGGGCTACCACTCGCTCGAAGAGCCCATGCGCCTCGATGCCGAAAAAAAACGCCTGCAGGACATCATGCACCGCACCATTGTGCGCGCCCGCTTCCACTTCCTGCGCATGCGTCTGCCGCGAGGCTACCGCATACTGCAACGCTCCGGCATCCGCCACGACTACACCATGGGCTACGCCGACACCATCGGCTTCCGCGCCGGCACCAGCGTGCCATACCCCTTCTACGACCTCGAACGCGACCTCGAGACCGAGCTCACCATACACCCCTTTTGCGCCATGGACACCGCCATGAACACACACATGGGCCTCAGCCCGGAGCAAGCCGTCGAAACATACAAAGACCTGACAGACAAGGTACGGCAAGTGGGAGGCGACTTCTGCTGCGTGATCCACAACCAAAACCTCTGCGAACTCTTCGGATGGCAAGGCTGGCGCAACGTGTACGAGCAAATGCTCGAACTGGCGAAACCATAAACCCGATGCGACGTGTTGCGGAAAAACGCAACACAAGCCGAACAGAAAAAACATTTATGATAAACTACAAAGAGAAACTGGGCCCAATCAAGGCATTCGTCTTCGACTTCGACGGCGTGATGACCGACGGTTCGGTGCTGACCTACGCCGACGGCGAAACAGTGCGCGCAGGCAATATAAAAGACGGATTTGCAGTGCAATATGCAGTCAAGAAAGGATACGTCGTAGCAGTGATCAGCGGGGCCACATCGGCATCGATAGACAACCGCATGCACGCCCTCGGAGTGGAACAGTGCTACACCGGATGCGGCGACAAAATCAAGACCTACGACAAATTCCTGCAGCTCAACAACCTGCGCGACGAGGAAGTGCTCTGCATGGGCGACGACCTGCCCGACTACCCGCTGCTGCAACGCGCCGGAGTGAGCGCCTGCCCGGCCGATGCAGCAGTGGAAATCAGAGACATGGCCGACTACGTATCGCACTGCAACGGCGGACACGGCGCAGTGCGCGACGTCATAGAGCAAGTGATGCGCCTGCACGGCAAATGGTTTCACCCAGACGCAGTGGTATGGTAGCACGCCGGATCATAATCGCATGCACGCTGATACTCCTAAGCCTCAGCCCGTTGGCAGCACAACACTACGCCCCGGGCGACACCACCTATGAATACCCAAACAAGGGCACCTACTACCACGACAAATTCCACGGACGCAAAACCGCAAGCGGAGAAATATTCGACCAAAACAAATTCACCGCCGCACACTGGAAAATAAAACTCGGCACCATGGTGATGGTCACCAACCAAAACACTGGCCTTCAAGTAATCGTGAAGGTCAACGACCGCTGCCCGAAACGCGGTGTCTTCGACCTTAGCCATCGCGCGGCGACAGCCATCGGCATACGCGGCATGCAGCCTGTGACCATCCGGCAGCTGCCCGAAGGCTATGAAGAACAATGGGCGGCGCAAGACCGGATGTTCGACTCGGTAGCGGTAGGGCCGGCCGCAAAAAAAACAACGCCAGAAACAAAGCCCAAGAAACCCACACACAATCCCGACAAAGAAGCCGTCGCAACCGGCGAGACATACAACCTGCTGCTCGGCACCGCCGACAACCACGGCAAAGCATACAACATGATATTGCAGCTGCCAGAATACTACCAAGACAAAGTACTTGTGGAGCAGGCCGCCGAAGGGGAAATACTGACACTGATCCTCGACGCAGGACTCGACAAAAGCCGTGCAGAAGAACTGCGCAGAGCCTTGCAGCACTCGTTTCCAGACATACGGCTGATGCCCGAAGAATAAAAAAAATAAACTTTTTTTTGCCATATAAATAAATATTATTATCTTTGCACATTCAAACCAAAGTACCGATTTAAGGTCGAACAACGGTTTTAAAATACAGTAAAGAACTAAAAAACAAGCCATTGTGGCAGAACTAAACAGACAGCTCACACGATTGAAGGCACCGAAAATGATGTCATTTTTGGTGTTTGTATTGCTGTTTTCGGCCACAGTGCAAGCCCAAAACGAGGGTCAATACACCCACTTTATGTTCAACCGGCTGAGCTACAACCCTGCCTTCGCAGGAAGCTCGGGCAACATTTCGGCCACCGTGCTCTACCGCAGCCAGTGGATGGGCCTCACGCTTCAGGCTCCCACCCCCGGTGGCGACGCCGGCTCGACACCGACAAACATCCTCTTCAGCTTCGACATGCCAGTGTCATGGCTGCACGGCGGCATCGGACTGAACTTCACTTCCGAAAAATACGGCTACCATACCAACAATACAATCGCTGTCGACTACGCTTTCCGCATCTTCTGGGGACCGGGTACACTGGCAGCGGCAGTCGAAGCCGACCTGCAAAGCTACAACTTCGAAACCGGTAGCCTTATTGGCTCGAGCGGTATGAGCGGCGACCCGGCGGCAGGTTCGTCGAGCAACGACCCGGCGATAACCGACAACAAGTCAGACTTTCTGGTCGACGTCTCGACAGGCCTCTACTATCAGGTACCGAGTGTCTACTACGTAGGACTCTCCGTGAAAAACCTGCTGGCCTCGCACAGCGACGACCTCAACCTGACAAACAACCGCACCGTCTACTTGATGGGCGGCTACGAATACATGTTCCCGTACAACCAGTCGTTCAAGCTGAAGCCCTCAGCCCTGGTCAAAACAGCCAATTTCTCCGTGTTCCAAGTCGACCTGGCCTGCCTGCTCGACTACGAGAACACCTTCTGGGGCGGCTTGAGCTACCGCATCGGCGACGCCGTCAACTTCCTTGTCGGTGTCCACTTTATGCAAATGCTGCGCATAGGCGTGGCATACGACCTCACCACCTCGAAACTCGGCTTTGGCAACGGGCGCAGTTTCGGCTCGCTCGAGGTATTCCTGAACGGATACTTCCAAATCAACATCCCCGAAAAGAAGCCGACTGTATCAGGCAATACGCTATACCTGCGATAAGTTAAATATATTTAATATTGAAACAAATTAGAATTAATAACGTTAATAGGAACAAAATACATGAATAATATGAAGAAGCTGTTTTTTATGCTCGCCACCTCGGCAGCCATCCTCGTAGGCTGCGGCAGTTCCAACAACGGAGAGCTTGTAGGCGTCAACGATCGCCCCTACTTTGAGGACATCGACCTCAAAGGAATGGTCTTCATCAACCAAGGCAACTACACCATGGGAGCCGGTACGCAGAACGTGACCTACGGTTCGCAGACCACCACCCAGCCGCGTAAAATGCAGATCGAGTCGTTCTTCATGGACGAAACCGAAATCACAAACAACGAGTACCGCCAGTTTGTGGCCTCGGTGCGCGACTCCATCGCCCGTCGCATCCTCGGCGAGGCCGGCATCGAAGGCTTCCTCATCGAAGAGGACCAATACGGCGAGCCGCTCGACCCGCCGATGCTGAACAAAAAAACAAAAATCGACTATGCAAACGTCGATGTGCGCCAGGCCTTGATCGACGGCGGCTTCTATCTGGTCGACATCAACCATCGCCGCGTGGTCGATGCTTCCAAAATGAACTATGAATACTATTATATAGATTACAACACCGTCGCACAAAAGGAGAACAACGTGGCCGCCAAGAGCGAGCACCGCGGCACGAGCTTTGCAGTCCGCCCCAAAGGCCTCAACAACCGCTCAAGCCAGATTCAGCGCGAATATGTCAACATCTACCCCGACACACTTTGCTGGGTACACGACTACGCTTACAGCATGAACGAAGACTTCACCCGCAGCTACTTCTCGTCGCCGGCCTATGACAACTACCCCGTGGTTGGCGTCAGCTGGCGTCAGGCGAAAGCATTCTGCGTATGGCGCAGCAACATGCTCAACCAGTATCTGGAAAGCATCAACTACAGCACACTGAACGACTTCCGTCTGCCCACGGAGAGCGAATGGGAATTCGCAGCACGTGGCGGTATCGCCAGCCAGAGTTATCCCTGGGGTGGCCCCTATGTCCGCAATCCAAATGGTTGCTTCCTGGCCAACTATGAGCCTCTCAAAGGCGCATACGACGACGATGGCGGTGTGAAGACCCTTATGGTAGGCCACTATGCCCCGAACGACTACGGTCTATACGACATGTCCGGCAACGTCAGCGAATGGTGCCTCGACGCATTCACCGAATCAACCTACCAGGTAGCCAACGCCATGACGCCGGTCTATATCTACGACGCCAAGGACGACGATCCTTTGGCCATGAAACGCAAAGTGGTACGCGGTGGCAGCTGGAAGGACCAGAAGTACTTCATCCAGGTCCAAACACGAACCTACGAGTTCCAGGATACCGCCAAATGCTACATTGGCTTCCGTTGCGTACAGCCCTACCTTGGCCGTGTCAAAGGCGACAACCTCCGCACTTCAAGCAACGTGGCACGCTAAACACATAAATTCACGACAAGCAAGAAAAACACATCAATAAGCAAACACTAAAAAATAAAGAATTATGAGTTTCTTAGACAATCTCGTTCGCAGCAAAGCGTATAAAAACTTCATGGCAAAGCTCTACGGATGGGGCGCAGCAGTCGTTATCGTCGGTGCATTGTTCAAAATCAACCACTGGCCTGGCGGCGAAATCATGCTTATCATCGGTATGGGCACAGAGGTCGTCATCTTCTTCCTGTCAGCTTTCGAACCGCCACACAAAGAGTGGGACTGGAGCCTTGTCTACCCAGAATTGGCCGGAATGTCGGACGAAAATGAAGTCGGTGAAGTTGAATTGGACGAGAATGGCAACCCCATCGAGAAAGCACTCGCTCCCGTAAGCAAAGACCCCCTTACCGCAAAACTGGACAAGATGCTCGAAGATGCCAATATCAGCCCCGAGCTAATCGACCGTCTTGGTCAAGGCATGCAAAATCTTGCAGAAAGCGCCAACTCTATGAACAATATGGCCAGCGTCACTGCTGCCACCGACAAGTTCGTAAGCAATTTGGACGGCGTGGCCGGCCAGGCAGGCAAGCTGCTTGAAAGCATGCAGGGAGCCCCCGAAGCCATCTCTACACTCTCCACAATTTACGAAGAGACTGCCAAATCGCTTAGCGGCGATGTGTCTTATGTTGAAGAGATGAAGAAGATGTCGGCAAGCTTAAGCAGCATTAACGCCATGTACGAGATGCAGATCAACAATGCTTCGACGCAGATGACACTCAACAAAGAGTTCGAGGAGAAGATGAACACCATGCTCGCCAACTTCAGCGACTCAGCCGAAGGCATCACCAAATACAAAGAACAGGTCGACGCCCTCACCCGCAAGGTATCCGAACTGAACAACGTCTACGGCAACATGCTTGCCGCCATGCAGACCCGTCTCTGACCATAGCTATTTCTAATCTTTAAACTTTAAACCTTAAACTTAAAATTAGACTATGGGTGCAACAAACTGTCCGGAAACCCCGAGACAAAAAATGATTACGATGATGTACCTCGTGTACACCGCCATGCTCGCGCTCAACGTCTCGGCAGAAGTTGTCAGCGGATTCAAAACTGTTGGCAACGCCATGACCAAGAGTAACGAGAACCTCCAGACCAAAATAGATGATACCTATGCCAACTTCGAACAAGCTCTGAAAAACAGTCCCGAAAAAGTACAGGACAAATACAACAAAGCCCTCGAAGTAAAAAAACTCTCCATAGAACTTGAGAATTACATTGATTCCATCACCTATACCTTTGTAGGCATGCTGGAGAGCAAAGCCAAAATCTATGCAGATCCTGAGAATCCCAAAAAACTTACTGCTGAAATAGACTTCAAAGACGCCAATGGAAACACAAGTCTCGACAGCGTCAAAAGAGCCATGCAGCTTGGTGGATTCAGTTGGATCAGCAAATTGGACAACAACCACAAAGGTACAGCCTACTTCCTCGGCAAGGCAGAAGGTGACCATCCACAAACAGGAGAAATTCCCAAACTCATAGAAAGAATTCACGAGTACAAACACAAGGTGAATGAATTGCTTGGAGAAGACTCAACTCACGTTACCCTTGGTCTCGACGTAGACCGCTTCGAGGTTAGCAGCGACAAGAAGAGCAAATCCTGGGAACAGCTTAACTTCAACAACACAGTTGCAGGTGCAGCACTCGTCACGTTGACCCGACTGAAAGCAGAAACCATGAATGCCGAGTTCGATGTTGTCAACCGTCTGTACAAACAGGTAAGCCTTGGAGACTTCTCATTTGATGAAGTGGCAATCATTTCTCGCCCGAAATCCACCTACATCATACAAGGAGGTACTTTTGAGACCAGATTTAATGTTGCCGCCTACGACTCCAAACAGGGATTCAAGGCTACAATAGGCGGACGCGAATACGAAAGCGCAGATAGTGGTGCCATCAAATATACAACTGTATGTAACACCCTTGGACAACAAAAAATCACAGGTACTGCATACGTTCAGAGCCCCGAAGGTGGTATTAAGGAATACCCGCTTAGCGAAAGTTATTTTGTTGCCAAGCCAATCGGTGTTCTCATGCTCGACAAGATGCAGGTTGTATATGCTGGCGTAGACAATCCTATTACAGTATCAGTTCCCGGCGTGGAAGGTCGCAATATCACCGCGAACATAGACGGTGGCGGCGCGCTGACCAAAATTGAAGGAGACGGCAACTACAACCTTAAGCCCAACGGCAGCACCAAAGAGATCAACATCAAGATTGATGCAAAGATAGACGGTAAAGTACAGAATATGGGCACCAAAAAAGTCAGGGTAAAACCCATTCCGACCCCCGTCATCAAGCTTGCCGGTTACAAGACAGGCGACCGCGTATCAAAGAAACAGTTGACCGATGGTTCCCGCATCATTGCCGGTCGACCCGATGGTTTCGATTTTGAGCTTGCCCCTGGTTCGATGAAAGTCACCGCCGTTCAGGTTTACATTTCCAATAAACCGTACGATGGAGTGGACAAAATAACAGGAGAGATGGCCTCGGCCATTCGTAAAGCCAACAAGGGTGATATGGTCAACATCGATGCCACAGTTCAAATGCCTGATGGCAAACCGGTGCATGCATATTGCGCAATTACACTTAAAAATTAAAAACATAACATCATGAAAAAGGGTTTGTTTGTAATCCTGGCAATCGCCGCCACAGTAATCTCTGTCAACGCACAGAACATTATTGATGCCGAAGACGGGCACAATCCCAACGACTTCTACCAGCAAGGTCTTGTTGTTGGAAAGAAAGCCATGCCCTATCCATACCTTCGCGAGAGCGATGTTGTCTGGAAAACCACCATATGGCGTGCCATCGACATGAACGAGACATTCAACCAGTATATGTATTTTCCTCAAGACAATGAGAGAAATACCCAAGGGAGAATCAACCTCGTCAATCTAATCGTAACCACTGCTGCCAACGGAGATTTCGATGTCTATGAAGACGACGACATGAAGATACCCCAGGAATGGGACAAAGCCCGTGCCAATTTGGCTGGTCAGCAAGTTATCCGTGTCGATACCGGTGAAGAAGACGAAGATGGCAACCCCATCTATGTAGACTCCACAGCACCAGGCGAACCCGACTTCGAGAGTTTCAAGAAGGTGATGCTCAAAGAGTACTGGTATATTGACAAACAAGACACTCGCCAGAAAGTCCGTATTGTCGGATTATGTTTCATATTCGATAAAATGACATACCAAGCTGGTACCGAAGTGCCTCTTTCCGGTCAGAAATCTTTCTGGGTACCGATGAACGAGATGAATGTTCGTCAGGTTCTGGTCAATGCCAATGCTTACGAAGCATCCAACGATGTTGCCGAGCGCTCGTACGACGACATCTTCATTCAGCGTTACTTTGACAGCTACATCACACGCGAATCGAATGTCTACAATCGTTCCATTGATGACTATCTGACTGGAGAAGATGCAATTCTCAGGTCGCAGGCCATCGAGAACCAGATTTTTGACATCGAGTCAGATATGTGGGAGTACTAACCTTGGCATCATATAGCAAATAACGGAACGTAAAATACAAAGAGTTAAGAGTGTTCAGACCCTCTTAACTCTTTTTGTTTACACTGTAATGAGACGGCTGGCAACGACAATTCTCATGGCGTTAATCACCTACGGGGCCTTGGCACAAGGCCTCGCGGGCACGCCCAACGAGTTTTATACAGAGAAACTCGTCAGCGAGCAGTCGCCAACCCCCTACCCCTATCTGCGGGAAACAGATATTGTATGGTCCACAAACATCTGGAAAACCATCGACCTCAACGAGGCTTTCAACCAGTTTTTTTATTTCCCCATAGACTCTTTTTATGTCGAAGGAAGGACGAACCTTGCAAACTTGCTATGGAATGCTATTGTAGCCAACGAAATACCGATCTTTGAGGACGACGAGTTGAAAATCCCCCTCGACAACGCAGTATTCGTTGCCGGTTATACCAAAGCCGACACGCTTCTCCTTGAAATTGGTTATTCTGATGACGACGAAGAGCAATACACAACCGTAATACGCCCGAAATTCTTCGAAAGCGAGGAAATTTATCGCTATGCTTTGCGCGAGGTTTGGTTCATTGGAAAAGCTGACAGCCGGCTCGACTCGCGCCGCATTGCCCTGGCACCATTAAAAGAGAGTTCGTTCGAGCTCGGCAACTCCGGAATAGTCATCAACCAAGGCATCGTACCCATCTTCTGGGTACCGATGCAGAATATGGCTGTCCGGCGTCTTTTGGCACGCAACACAGCCTATCCAAACAAATGGAACACCGTTGGGCAACCATCGTGGGACATGATTTTCCTGTCGCAATACTATGAAGCCTATGTGACACGCGAAAGCAACGTCTACAACCGTCGCATAGACCAATACCTGACCGGAGAGGATGCAATTCTCGAATCAGAGGCCATCGAGGCCAAGGTCTTCGAAATCGGCGATGATATGTGGGAGTATTAAACCGTAGCTGGCAACGTAGTATAGCCAGAACTAATTGTTCCTTGTTTCAACATAGTTGCGCCACTTGTCCAAGCAGGCGGCGAAGTCTGGCGGCATCGGGCTTTCGAAATGCATGTGTTCACCCGTACGTGGGTGTTCGAATCCAAGCACCCAGGCATGAAGTGCCTGACGCGGCAGCAGATGGAAGCAATTCTCCACAAATTGCTTGTAGTGTGTGAATGTTGTACCCTTCAAAATGGCATTTCCGCCATACATAGAATCGTTGAACAGCGGATGTCCAATATGCTTCATGTGGACACGAATCTGGTGCGTGCGGCCTGTCTCCAAGCGGCATTCGACGAGCGTCACATATCCGAATCTCTCTACCACACGCCAGTGGGTGACAGCGTGTTTTCCCTTTTGTTCCTCTTCAGGCACACCATCCTCATGCGGATATATACAGAAGACACGCCGATCCTGCATCGAACGTCCGATATTGCCCTCTATAGTGCCAGAATCCTCTGCAAAATCGCCCCAGACCAGAGCACGATAGAGACGTTCGATAGAGTGTACAAAAAACTGCTTGGCGAGTACCGTTTGAGCCTCTTCGTTCTTGGCCACCAAGAGCAGTCCGGAAGTGTCTTTGTCGATGCGGTGCACAAGATACGGCGCATATCCAAGATAGTACATCAACCCATTGACCAGAGTGCCGGTCCAATTGCCGATAGCGGGGTGCACCACCAAGCCGGCAGGCTTGTCAACCACAATCACATCGTCATCCTCATAAACGATATCGAGATCCATCTTTTCAGGGGTCATCTCGAACTCCTGCGGCGGTTCCGGCAGCATCACAACTATTCTGTCCTGCGGTTTCACGCGGTAGTTTTGCTTCACGGGTTGGTCGTTGACCAATATGCAACCCGCTGCCGTGGCAGCCTGTATCTTGTTCCGCGACACATTCGGAAGGTGCATGTTCAGAAAACGGTCTATACGCATCGGCACCTGACCATTGTCCACCGTCATACGGTGATGCTCAAACAGTTCTTGTTGTTCTTGTTCTATCTCCGATTCTATGTCAGCCATCTTTCGTTCAATGTTTAATTATTAGTTTACGCTGAGTAGTGGCACCGTTTTCCAGCCTCAGGCGCACGATGTACACTCCATCGGGCCATTCTCTGGTGTCAATAGTCTTTTGCACTGTCGAGGCCATTCTGCGCCCCATCAAGTCGTATATCTCAGCCCTGTCGCCGTCGACCATGCCGTCTATCGTTGCCTGCTGCGACGCCGGGTTGGGCCATATCGACAATTCATTCTGCACATCAACGTTTGCGATTCCGACGGCATCGCTCCCGAAGCAAGGCCTCAGCATCAGCGAGCCGCTCA
>JAFVWV010000182.1 GCA_017501495.1 Bacteroidales bacterium
ACGGTTGGGGCTATGACATCGGATTCGGCGGTCTGGACCACGTGCTGGCCAGCGGCGAGGATGTCAACGTCGTCGTCGACACCGAGGTGTACTCCAACACCGGCGGACAGAGCTCGAATGAGCAGAACTTCCAGTGGACGTTCTGCCCGGCTGGCGCTGTCGCCAAGTTCGCCACCAGCGGCAAGAAGATCCGCAAGAAAGACCTCGGCATGATTGCCAAGAGCTACGGCTACGTCTATGTGGCGCAGGTGGCTATGGGCGCCAGCCAGGCACAGTACTTCAACGTCATCAAGGAGGCCGAGGCCTACCACGGCCCGTCGCTCATCATCTGCTACGCACCCTGCATCAACCACGGTATCAAGATCGGTATGGGTCGCACGCAGAACGAGGAGAAGAAAGCCGTCGAGTGCGGCTACTGGCACCTGTGGCACTTCAACCCCGCCGAGGAAGATGCCGGCAAGAACGGCTTCCACCTCGACTCGAAAGAGCCCGACTGGAGCAAGTTCCGCGACTTCATTATGGGCGAGGTCCGTTACAACTCCCTGATGAAGACCTTCCCCCAGGAGGCCGAAGAACTCTTCGTCGCCACCGAGCACAACGCCAAACTGCGCTACGAGGGCTACAAGAAACTCTCCGAGATGTAAAAATTGAAACCCCGCAAGGGGTGTCAAGACCACAGGCAGGGGTGGAAGCCGCAAGGCTGAAACCCCTGCTTGCTATATATATCATTTTGAGCCCTGTAAGGGCGACAGAAAACCACGCCAAATCTTTATGCTCATCTCGTTCTCGCGAGTTGAGCAACTCATGGTATATGAGATGAGCATCTCGCGACAACGAGATGCTCATCTGCCAAAAGCGAGTTGCGCTCTCCGATTTTACTTCTTCTTCGAGGCGAGGCTTTCCACCGGTTTGAAGGTGGCCTTGTCGAGGGCTTCGCGCATCGTTTTCGAGATGCGGAAACGCAGGTTGACCTTCTTGATGTCGTCCGCCGACACTTTCTTCTCTTCTTTCTCTCCCTCAGCGGTGATGGTTAGGTTGAACGTACCGAGGTCGCCCAGTTGCACTGTGTGGCCGTCGAGCAGCATACGCGACACCACTTTCTCCAGCTGATAGACTGCCATTTCAGCCTCCTTGGGGTTGAGGGTCGTCTCATCGGCCAGCATCTTGGCCACGTCGTGCTCGTCCACCTTGCCGATGCTCTTGATTACGGGGTACCATTTGCGGTCGCCTTTCGGGTTGCGCGGATTGACGCGCTGCACTTTGTTGAAAAAGATAGCCATAATTGTTCTTTTTTAATGGTTTATAATTCGATGATTACGGTTGCAAAAATACGCAATATTTCCGACATAGAGAAATAAAAATGCAAAAGGCGGACAAACTGCCCGCCTAAACTTAAGTGTATCTTGTTCTATTATCTCCTAATCGTTATCGTCTCGTTTGGCAGCAATTCTATCTCGTACTCGCATTCGTAGGAGGCCGTATTAAACCATTTCATCAGTGCAACGCAACTGCACTCCATCTTGTCGTTGAGGTAGTAGAGTTTAAATGTTGTGTTGTCGATGCGTTCGATTTTGTACATGTATTTGAGTTCGTTCTTGTGGTCGGCTTTCAGTTGTTCAATGTAGTTGTCTGCCTGTTGGTCAATTTGCTTAAGCGCATATTCTTTCATCACTTTCAACGCCACATCGTGCTTTGCCAACGCAGCACCATATTCCTCTGGCGTGAGTGCATTCACCATCTCATAGCGGCTTGCGATGTACATTTCTTTGTATTTCTTGAAGCGTTCGTCCACACCATCGACAATGCCGAAACGGATGCGCAGAGCATCAAGGGTTTTCTTCGTGGACTTATTGATGTCGTACTTGTTGGCAAGGAAGTCGCGCTTGCAGATGGCCTCCATTACATTTTTTTCGAAGTTATTATAGTCTTGCTGCCCTACTATATTATCAGCCCAGACTAATTTCCCATTTTCATCATACGCATTGAGACGGGGACGAAAACCGGGGTGATACTCCTTAAAGCGGTATTCTGGATGCGTTGGATGGACTAAATAGGATATTTTCTCTGGGAAAAACACTTGCTTGCTTTCCATCTCACTTTGCTTTACCCACTCCCAGCCTTTGGACTGCTGCGCTTCGTCCCAGCGATGCTTCTCATACGCTTCTGATGGTCTCCCTTTCAAATTTCCATTGAAATAATTGTCTCGACATTCGGGGTTGGGGACACGCGTATGTGTCTGTATATCTTTTTTAGGGGTATCCCAACCTCCGCGCCTACCGTTGCGCCAATCGTATTTCTTCTCTTCAGCTGGTGGCACAAACTGGTCTATCTTTTCCTGCCATATTGCTTTGACTGGTATCAGCACCCTTTCACTGTATCCTTTGGGGACCTTGTAATTATTCATGGTTTTCAAGTCCTTTTTTGTCACACCCTCCCTGTTGTCATATTCCCTCAATTTGGAGTAAAGAGTCCTGTTCTCACTGGATGTAGGTTCAAGTGTTCTCCCACTCTCTTCTGCCGCAATCAGCTGATCTATCAGAGCTATCTCCGCGAGATAACGACCTGCATACCTTTGGTATTCTCGGTCTCTGCGCTCGGCGTTGTATGCTGCATTTTTGGCTGCCTCGATTGAGTCGGCTGCCACAGTGTCGATGACCTGCTTGGTTTCGTACTTGTCGAGCCAAAGCTCCTCGGTTTGCGCCGATACGGTGAATGTGGCGAATGTCGCTGCCGCAATCAGTATCGTTCCTTTAATACTTCTGTTCATTGTTTTAGAATTTTAGATGTTATTAAATCAATTTGTCAATGATATATTGCGCGGTGTTGTCCGCATTTCGTTCCGCAAAATACGCACACAATTCATCCGATGCTTGCGCTGCGTCGTCGAAATAGAACGGCGATACCCATACGACGGTATAGCCATACACTGTGGCGATTTTGCATACATTTTCGAAGGTGATTCCCCTGGTACGTGAGGCTGTTACGATAATATCATAACCGTTTTTGGCAAAAACTTCAAGGTCTTCAAATTGAGAGGACCCAGGGTCTCCATGGCTTACAAAGCCGATTTGTTTGCCGCCAAAGTTCACGTCTCCCACAAAGTCGTGCGTTCCGGCAAGCACTTTTTTGTGACCGCCAAGTTTGATGAAAAGGCTTCTGATGGACTTTGTTTTACCGCAATCCGCTCGGGCATAGAAGCAGATGATTACTCTTGCTTTTGTTGATGGTGTGTTTGTTTTTTCCATTATGTAATTGTTGGTTATAGACAATAAAAAAGCCGTGAACTTTTTTTGTTCAGTGCTGTGGTTCGCCAAAACCTAAATCTGCAAACAAGAAAGCTCACGGTATCCGCGAGCGTTTCTCCTTTCTTGTGCAGATTGTGTAAGAATATGGCGATTCCAGCACTGCTAAAGAAAAGCGAATACGCTTCAGTATGATGTCTTATTCAATATGTCAGTTTTTATGTCATTTTTTTGTTGTTTAGTATGTTATCATGCACGATGGCATTATTCTGTCGACAATCACATAATCACCTTGGATATGGAAAATCACCGTCAATTTCCTGTTGGCAATGGTGGTTGTTTTGGCCTCGGGGTGATACAGCCTTGCTATACCGTATTTGCTTGGAGGAAGCATCGGGGCGAGGTATGAGAGACGTTCTATTTCTTGGCGTATGCTTTTCACATACTGCAGTGCAAAGTCGAGCGTGGAATTGCCCGCAACAAATTGCAGCAGATTGAAGAAGTAGTCCTCTACATCGTCTTCGATGATGACGCGATACTCACGCATACAACTTGATGGCGGCGGCAGTCAGTTTCTGCTCGAACTCGTCAAGCGTCAAGTAGTTCTTCGTCTTGTTCCTGTCGCGCACGTCGCGTTCAATCACCGACTCCCAGTAGGCGCGCTGTTCGGACGTGAGGTCGCCCTGCATCTCCATAACATCGGTGTCATCCAATGTGTCAACAAAAGTATTCATCATTTTTAACGCATTAAATTCGTTTGCAAAAGTACACACTTTTTCGGACATGACAAAATAAATTTCGCTGTTTGCCAAAAAGTTCTTACTTTTGCAGCGCAATTCAGCAAAGGAAATGACACTCGCAACAGCACATAAACATATAACACGACGAGGTATCGGCTACCGTGGCAGTAATCATTTTCGCGGCAGCGAGAGAAAAACCGCCACCCGCCAGATGCGCGACCGCGTGGAGCGCATTATGAAGGAAGGCCTCGCCTGCGACTGCTGCAGCGCCGAAATCAAGGCCCTCTTCACCGAGTGGATCGAGAACCGCGAGAACACCCTCAAGACCAAGGAAATCGCCGACAAGCTCATCCCGCTGATGGAGAAGTGCGGCTGCGACATCTGCAAGCAGCTCCTCGAACTCCGCCACAGCCTCGTCAAGAAGAGCCAGTGGATCTTCGGCGGCGACGGCTGGGGCTATGACATCGGATTCGGCGGCCTCGACCACGTGCTGGCCAGCGGCGAGGAT
>JAFVWV010000183.1 GCA_017501495.1 Bacteroidales bacterium
AACCGGCAAATTAATTCAGATTCTGCCCAATGTGGAGGGCGATTCGGCACGCGGACACTAGGTGCGCGGCGGTTTTGTTATTGAGACTGGCGACGATTATCCTCGCAAAGTGGCTTTCACAGCCTTCGGCGAAGAGCGCGTGGCCATGGTGCAGAATGTGCCAATGGGTTCTATGGTGCAGGTGACGTTCACTCCTGAAAGCCGTGAGTTCAACGAACGATGGTACACAGACCTGCGCGCCTCGCGTGTGCAGCCGTTCGTTCCAGGCCAGATGCCTCAACAGGGCAACTATACTTGGGCTCCGAATGCCGCCCCACAACAGCAGCAGCCTGCCGCACAGCAACAGTCTGCTCCTGCAGCACCTGCCCCCAACTTTGCCAGCGCACCTGCAGCTCCCGTGATGAAACAAGAGGGAGAAGACGACCTTCCCTTCTAAAAAACATCTGCCCGAGCAATGGACAAAGCCGAGGTCAGAAAGATGATGAGCAAGCGCAAGCGCGCCGTGCCTTCGGAAGAAAAGCTTCGCCGGAGCAACATCATTATGCAACGGCTTGAGCAAACCGAAGAATTCGCTGCCGCACAAGTCGTGTTGCTTTACTGGTCTATGGCCGACGAGGTTCAAACCCACGAATTTGTGGAACGGTGGTACAAGAGGAAAACACTGCTTCTTCCCTGTGTGGATGGCGACGACCTGCGACTGCGACAATATACCGGTTCCGCATGTATGGTAGCCGGCGAGCAGTTCGGTATCGGAGAACCGACGGGCGAAGAATGGACCGACCTCGATGCAGTGCAGCTCATAGCTGTGCCAGGCGTGGCTTTCGACCACAAGGGGAACCGGATGGGCCGTGGACGCGGATTCTACGATCGCCTGTTGAAATCAACTCCAAACGCCGTAAAAATCGGTCTCGCCTATGACTTTCAAATGCTCGACAGTATACCTACAGAATCGCACGACGTTCGCATGGACTGCGTGCTGACCGATGCTTCAATGGAGACAAACGAAAACCGTGACAATTAAATCTACTGCCACATGCCGATGTTCTACACACCCAAGCCGCGCCAATTCCACTATCAGCCACGCTTCTACAATCCCGAGAAAGAACGGTGGGAGGCTTTGAAGCGAAAATACGCTGACGAGCGCATGCTACGCGAGATGGAGGCCGAGCTGACAGAAACAGCGGTCGATAATGCCTCCACCGATGCAGAAGCAGCCGCTCAGGCCGATGCCGATCTGGCGTATTACCAACGACGTGTACGTGAAATAGAGAATCGGGACAGGGAGAAACAGCGTGGCCTGACATGGAAAGACCTTTTTAGAAAACGAGAAATGCCGAAGTTCAACTACACGCCGCGTTTCAGTTCAGCCAACGATACCACGGCAGACGAGACGTCCCACCAGGGCACGGGTGAACGCATTGCGGACTTCAAACAACGCAGCGTAAAAATCAAACGGCGTTTCGACATCAGCGACAGCGATTATATGAAGCCCGTGCCGGCAACACGCATCATGCTCTATGCATTACTTGCTTTTTTGCTCATCTATTGGATAGTGTTTTAGAACAAAACAAAAATGACAATCGAAGTACTTAAATCGAAGATACACCGTGTGACAGTCACTGAAGCCGATCTTGACTATATCGGCTCTATCACTATTGATCAGGCACTAATGGATGCCGCGGGCATCATCGAGAACGAGAAAGTGGAAATATACAATATCACCAATGGTGAACGCTTCGCCACCTACGCCATCAGGGGCGAACGCGGTTCGGGTTGCATCTGTCTCAACGGTGCCGCCGCCCACAAAGCTCCCGTAGGCAGTCTTATCATCATTGCATCATACGCACAAATGACACCCGAAGAGGCCTCCAACTGGCATCCAACAGTCATATTTCCGCAAAACAACCGCCTGTGAACAATGAGAAAATAACCAAAGGCCGTTGGGGCGACATCTTGAAGATGGTCGTCTTTCTCGATATTGGTTTCTTCTTCATCTACTGGTTTCTACTGAAGCTTGAACCCGAACAGAAAAGGGATATATGGCAGGCATTTCTCGATGCCAACTATCTGTGGGTCGTTGCAGCTATGGCATGCTGCCTTCTGAGCCATTATGTACGGGCTTTGCGGTGGCGCCTGCTATATAAACCAATAGGGTACCAACCGTCGCGGGGAAACACTTTCGGATCGGTAGTTGTTGCATATCTTGCAAACCTGGCTTTCCCACGTGCCGGCGAAGTTATGCGTTGCGCCACCATGCGAACCAGCGAAAACATACCGCTCGAGCGCTCCTTGGGCACAGTGGTCACCGAACGCCTGATCGACATGCTGGCATTTGTAATTATTGTGTTGATAGGTATGTTAGCCATGTTTGGTCAGGCCAAAGACTGGCTCTACAATATGCTGTCGCAAAAATATGACACACTGCCAAATATGTGGGTTATAGGCGGAGTGGTTGTAGCCATAGCAGCCTTGACTTTTGCAGCCTACAAATTACTCTGGCACCGTCTGCTACACATTGGCATTTTCAAAAAAATAGACAACCTTATACGTGGCATGGTTGATGGGGTGAAGAGCATTCTTCACCTTGGTGGCAGAAACACATTGCTATTCATCGTATACAGCATCATCATCTACTTCCTCTATATTCTCGGAGGTCTTATTATCTTCCAGGCATTCGAAGCCACTTGCGGTTTGGGTATGGGGGCAGCCTTCGTGGTCTATCTTTTCGGTTCAGTTGGAATGACATTCTCGCAAGGCGGTATCGGTGTATACCCCGTACTGGTACAACTTGCGCTCGACATATATGGTGTTCCCATGGAAGTAGGTGCTGCATGCGGATGGATTCTATGGGGCAGCCAACAGGCTGTGGTCATAGTGATAGGTGCCGCCTACCTCATATACTTCAGTCTGCGCAAACGCCGCAACATAGCAACAATAAATGAATAAAAAAGATACAGAAATGGAAAATACACGTTGTCTCATTATCGGTTCAGGCCCTGCCGGCTACACCGCTGGCATCTACACCAGCCGTGCCGACCTAAAGCCCATTCTTTTCGAAGGCGAACAACTCGGCGGCCAGCTGACCATCACCACTGAGATTGAGAACTTCCCAGGTTACCCCGAAGGCATCAGCGGAACAGCCATGATGGACGACCTTCGGAAACAGGCCATACGTTTCGGTTGTGACGTACGCACGGGATATATACGCCAGATAGACCTCTCCAAGCGTCCTTTCCATGCTGTGGATGATCACGGAAACGAATTCGAAGCCGAGACAGTGATTGTGGCCACAGGTGCCAGTGCCCGATGGATAGGCCTCGAGAGCGAACAGCGTTTTTATGGTGCCGGCGTATCCGCTTGCGCCACATGCGACGGTCCCTTCTACAAAAAACAGGTTGTCGCCGTCGTGGGTGGTGGCGACACAGCCTGCGAGGAAGCAAATTACCTCTCCACCCTCTGCTCAAAAGTCTATCTTGTGCACCGCCGCGACGAACTGCGTGCTTCCAAAGCCATGCAGAACCGCGTGCTGACCAACCCAAAGATTGAAATGTGTTGGAACAGCCGTATCAGCGAAATTCTCGGAACCGACCTTGACGGTGTCACCGGCATCGAACTTGAAGACACCAAAACCGGAGCCAAGAGCCAGCGCGAAGTGACGGGCGTGTTTGTGGCCATCGGGCACAAACCCAACACCGAATTCCTCGGCGGTCAGGTAGAGCTCGACGCGCAAGGCTACATCAAGATAGCACATCCCAACACGGCCACCAGCATCAAGGGTGTCTTTGCCGCCGGTGACGTGTGCGACCCCAACTACCGCCAGGCCATCGTGGCTGCCGGTCGTGGATGCATGGCTGCAATGGATGTGGAACGATTTCTCCAGGAGAATTAAACAGCGTGAAGTCAAGGACTACAGGAACCATCAATATCGTCGGCGCAGCTGCGCTGTGCCGACGTTTTGTCATATTCACCCTGCTATTCCTGTCCATTCCTCTCGCCTCCACCGCACAAATCCGTCCATCCACACTTAATAAGACTGATATGTCCGGCATTAGTCGGCGCTCATCATCAAATACGCCTTCTAACACAGCCACAAACTCCAACAACCCAAATTTCCCGTCAGACAGCACCCTGGGCAGTACAGACAGCGCAGCCATCACCGGACTGCAGTATCACACTGAGACACCAGATTCCATACTTCGCCAGCGAGTGTTTCTCTTCTTTTATCACCCGCTCGAAGTGAAGCTCTACGACATCTGGAACCCCACCCTCGACCCTACCGGTGTACAATTCAGCGACCCGCTCGATGCCATCAACGGAAATTATTATCTTGGCAAAGGGATGCTCGGTCACCCACATGTGAGCATCTTCCCCACCCCCTCCAGCGGCCTCGACATACAGCTGCAGCCCGACCCGAATATGGGATACGCAAAAAGCCCGTCGAACATACGCTTCTATCAAACGATGACGCCATACACCGTGCTGAGCTACAATTCGTCTCTCAACAAAGACTACCTTATACGTGCAGCACACACACAGAACATCATCCCCGGATGGAATGCCTCGTTCGATTATCGTCTCATACGCCCCGAAGGCATCTATACATCAACAAGTGCAAAAAACCACTACCTCGACGCCACCACCAACTACTTCTCGCGCGACTCACGCCTGCAAGCCCTTGCCGGCATCATCTGGCAAGGATTCAACATCGATGAAAACGGCGGCATCAGCGATGACAGCTACTTCATCAACCATGCAATCAGCAACCGTTCCGGTGTGCCGGTGAACCTCTACAATATGGGCACCGTGCACCGCGAGCTTAAAGCATTCGGCCATGCCACATACAATCTTGTACGGCAATTTGAAGACGTTCGCCGACGCGACAGCCTCGTCGTGCGCACAGTCAACGACAGCCTTACGGTAATAGACACCCTCGATGCTTTCGACACCCTTCGTGTGCGTACTCCATCGTCATTCAACGCCGGTATCATAGGTCTCGAGGCCAATTATGACCGCCGCAAACGCGTCTTCACCGACTCGACCTGGTGGCGCGAGGCCTCGGCAACCCTATTCTGGACCAACGATGCCTACGCAGACCACCGTTGGCAGAACCCGTTCAAAATCACGGTCGGTGCTTCGGTGCGGCATGTATCCACTGCCATTGAGAGCGACACGCTCTTGTTGTTCTCCACCTTCGACCCCTATGCACGCGCGGTCCTCCACCTCGGTCGCGCCACCCTCACCGGCAACGCCGACCTACGCGGTTCCTTCGATGCCGACGGACGGCCGGACTCTCGCTACAGTGCCCGCCTCACATTCCACTTCGACAGCTCGCGACATACCCTTGCCGAGGTGTCTGCCACAGCCCAGCGCAAAACGCCAGATGTCCGCATGGTGCATGATGCATTGATACATCAAGGCATGCATCTCAAACAATTGGCCTCCAATGAATACCGTTTTGCATTCAAGCATGCAGAAATGGTCGACCTCGACCTGCGGGCCACATACATGAGCCACAACACGTGGTACGATTCATCTTTATACCTCTATGAAGGCACCAAAGAACTATGGCTCTACCAAGCGCGCCTCACCACACACCTGCATGCCGGATGGCTTCACCTCGACATGCAGCACCTGCTGCAGTTTTCGACCGACAGCGTGCAGATGCCAGTGCCGCTCTGGGCAGTCAAAGGCTCGCTCTACGCCGACATGAAACTCTTCCGTGGCGCCCTGCGCGCTCAGATTGGCGCCGATGTGCGCTACCACACCTCATTCTACGCTCCCGGCTACGACCCCTACACCGGACTTTTCTACCATCAAGACCAGGTGCAGATAGGCGACTATATCTGGGCAGACATATTCATCAACCTCAACGTCAAGCGGGCCAGCTTCTATGCCAAGGCAGGCCACCTGAACGCCCTTTGGGAACAGACGCCGGAATACTTCATCCTTCCCCACTATCCGGGACAACGATTCGGGTTCTTTTGGGGCATCACATGGCATTTCTTTGATTGACGACATCATTTTTTTCCATATTTAATAAAATTATGTTATATTTGTAAGTCGTTTCCAAAAATAGAAAAACACAAAATTATCTATATATGAAAAAGTTAACGTCTACCCTTCTGTTGCTGGCGGCTCCTATTTTCGCCTTCGCCAGCGAGGCCGACCTCAAAATGCCGCAGGGATTTGCCCAGACCGACGATGCTTCTATCCTTTGGTGGGGCTTTGCCGTTGTGGTCCTTGGCCTCTTGTTCGGATTTTGGCAATTCAGCAAAGTGCGCAAGCTCAAAGCACACCGCTCGATGCTTGAGATAGGCAACGTCATATTCAAGACCTGCTCCACATACCTCAAACAGCAGGGCAAATTTCTTCTGCTTCTCTTTGTATTCATTGGTGCCGCCATGGCTCTCTACTTCGGCCTGCTGCAGGGCATGCCTTTCGGCAGCGTGGCGCTCATTCTCGGATGGACCGTCGTCGGCATCCTCGGCAGCTATGGTGTGGCATGGTTCGGTGTGCGCATGAACACCTTCGCCAATGCCCGCATGGCCTTCGCCAGCCTGCGCCGCAAGCCTCTCGACCTGCTCAACATACCGCTTCGCGCCGGTATGAGCATCGGCATCGTGCTCATCTGCATCGAACTTGTGCTGATGCTCGTCATTCTCATGCTCATGCCCGAAGACCTTGCCGGCAGCTGCTTCATCGGCTTTGCTATCGGCGAGAGCCTCGGCGCCAGCGCCCTGCGTATTGCCGGCGGCATCTTCACCAAGATTGCCGATATCGGAAGCGACCTGATGAAGGTGGTCTTCAAAATCGGCGAGGACGACCCGCGCAACCCCGGCGTCATTGCCGACTGCACCGGCGACAATGCCGGCGACAGCATCGGACCCACCGCCGACGGCTTCGAGACCTACGGCGTCACCGGCGTGGCCCTCGTATCCTTCATCCTGCTGGCCGTGCCGGCCGAGTATCAGGTGCCGCTGCTGGTGTGGATTTTCGTCATGCGCATCCTCGGCATCATCGCCTCTGTGCTGGCCTACTACATCAACGGCGCCATCGCCAAAGCCCGCTACGCCAAAGCCGACGACCTCGATTTCGAGCAGCCCCTGACCGCACTGGTATGGATCACCTCCATCCTCAGCATCATCGGCACCTTCTGCGCCAGCTACTTCATGCTGGCCGACCGCCTGCCCGGCAACACATGGCTTGCCCTGGCCGCCATCATCAGCTGCGGCACCCTCGGCGCCGCCCTCATACCCGAACTGACCAAGGTTTTCACCTCGCCCAAGTCGAAGCACGTCCACGAAGTGGTCACCGCATCCGAGCAGGGCGGTCCCTCGCTCAACATCCTCAGCGGCCTCGTGGCCGGCAACATGAGCGCCTTCTGGACCGGCCTCGTCTTCTTCGTGCTGATGCTCCTTGCCTATATGTTCACCGCCGGCTTCGACCTCAGCGCCGTGCTGCCGCAGTATGCCTCCATCTTCGCCTTCGGCCTGGTGGCCTTCGGCATGCTCGGCATGGGTCCCGTGACCATCGCCGTCGACAGCTACGGCCCAGTGACCGACAACGCACAGAGCGTCTACGAGCTCTCGCTCATCGAGGACGACACCGAGAAAGCCGCCCGCGAGATTGAAAGCGAATTCGGCTTCAAGCCCGACTTCGAGAAAGCCAAATACTACCTCGAAGCCAACGACGGCGCCGGCAACACCTTCAAGGCCACATCCAAGCCCGTGCTCATCGGCACGGCCGTGGTTGGTGCCACCACCATGATCTTCTCCCTCATCCTCATGATTCAGAAGACCCTCGGCATCGAGCCCGCGAGCATCCTCAACCTGCTCAACCCCTACAGCATCCTCGGCTTCATCCTGGGCGGCTGCGTCATCTACTGGTTCACCGGCGCCTCGATGCAGGCCGTCACCACCGGTGCCAACCGCGCGGTGGAATACATCAAAGAAAACATAAAACTCGACGCCAACGCTCCCAAGAAGGCCGACACGGCCAAGAGCCAGGAGGTGGTGAAGATTTGCACCAACTACGCTCAGAAGGGCATGATCAACATCTTCATCGCCATCTTCTGCTTCGCGCTGGCCTTCGCCTGCCTCTCGAGCCCCGAAAGCATCGGCGGCGAAAACGCCGTGTGCCTGTTCATCAGCTACCTGATTTCCATCGCCGTCTTCGGTCTGTTCCAGGCCATGTTCATGGCCAACGGCGGCGGTGCATGGGATAACGCCAAGAAGGTTGTCGAGGTCGACATGCAGGCCAAAGGCACCCCGCTGCACGACGCCAGCGTCGTGGGCGACACCGTGGGCGACCCCTTCAAGGACACCTCCAGCGTGGCCCTGAACCCCATCATCAAGTTCACCACCCTCTTCGGTGTGCTGGCCATGGAAATCGCCATCAGCGACGGCTTCCGCTCGGCAGCCCCATACGTAGGCGTAGCCTTCCTCGTCGTTGCCCTCTACTTCGTCTACCGCTCGTTCTACAAGATGCGCATCATAAAGTAACCGAGCAGCTCTGAAGCTCATAATATTTTATAGAAACTGCAAAAACAACAGTGCCAACGTTATGTCGGCACTGTTGTTTTTTGCAGTTTCAACAAATGTATAATTCGGGCACTTTTGTTTTTCAACGCATCTGAGTAATTTCGCCCTTTTGAGGCATTATATAACTCGCTGAACCACCGTTATCAAGAGCCACCATCTCTTACTATGCGCTATATCTGCCCTAAACCCGCGCTATAAATAAATTCACTGCGGTAGGCAATAATATAGCGCGGGGTACGTTATGGTCTATGCAAGGTGGCAGGCAGTGGGCCTGCACGCCAGAACGTAAAACATGGCAAAACAGATACATGGACCGTTGGGGGGGCTTCGTCGGCAAGCTCGGACCGCTGATCGGCTACCGGTGGCGGGGGCGCTGGTGTGTGCGCACGCGGCCGCAGCACGTCCACAATCCGCGCACCGAGGCGCAGCAGCGCCACCGCTCGCTCT
>JAFVWV010000184.1 GCA_017501495.1 Bacteroidales bacterium
AAAAAATGCGTATCTTTGCAGTCGATAAATCTACTGAGTATCACGAAGTAATCAACGGAGAAACTGCGATATTTGCTTCAATGGTGGTACAACCACCACTTAAATAGGTGGTACAGGCAATAAAAAAAGAAAGGAGACCGCTTTCTACAGCCTCGATGCCATCATCGCCGGCGGCATAGAGATACAGTAACCGTCAACTCTACAAACAAACGGAGGGGCCTGCAGCGATTGCTGCAGGCCCCTCTCTTTTATGGATGGCATTTGACCAACAAACTCCCACATTCTGCCTGGCTCCGCAAGAGACATGGCCTGCGACCAAAGTGGAGCAAACACATTCCCATATTCTTTCTCCCTTCTTCGTGGGTTATATATGCCTTCTTTGTGGGTTATATATGCCTTCTATGTGGCAATTACATATCCACTGAAAACCAGTGCATTGCGCGTATGAATCACACAGAAGTGCAAGTCGCTGATTTTCAACCCCAAGGTAAGTGATCCTTCGGTGGTCCTTCGACGGTCTCTCGGCGACATTTTTTTGCCCTACATATCCTTTTCCATACCCTTTCAGGTTGTTATTATAAAACATAGTAAAAATTATTTTTGCCATGTCGCAGAAATTTCGTATTTTTGCATTATTAATAATTATATGCTGAACAATGGAAGGATATTCTAAATCACCGCACGAGGAAAGAATAGAGATACTGAAATCCCTGATGCCTGAAGTTTTCGACGAGGGCAAAATTGATTTTGAAAAACTCAAAGCGACATTGGGTGAGGATGTCAATTTCTCCAATGAGCGTTATGTCCTCAATTGGGCGGGCAAAAGCGAGGCCTTCCATATCATGCAGCGTCCGTCTTCAGCCACACTCATTCCATCTCGAGCTGAGTCCGTTGATTTCGACACCACACAAAACATTTTCATCGAGGGTGAAAACATGGAGGTGCTGAAGGTGCTCCAAAAAAGTTACTTCGGCAAGGTAAAAATGATTTACATCGACCCACCATACAATACGGGCAACGATTCATTCATATACCCCGACAAGTTTTCAGAGACTAAAGAAGAATATCTGAAACGTGTGGGTGACAAAGACGAGGAGGGTTATATGACCCGCGAGGGGATGTTCCACAAGAACAGCCGCGAAAACGGCCAGTACCACAGCAACTGGCTCAATATGATGATGCCACGCCTCTATCTGGCGAAGAGTCTTTTGCGGGAAGACGGTGTTATCTTTATCAGCATTGACGACAATGAGGTGCACAACCTAAGGCTGTTGATGAATGAAATATATGGCGAAGAGAATTTCGTGGCACAAATGATATGGGAAGGTGCGTATAAAAATGCCGCTCGTCAAATAGGAATAAACCACGAATATGTTCTCGTATATACAAAAAGTGTTTTTGAAGAAGAACCATGGATGATTGAAAAACGTAATGTTGATATTGTCCTAAAAGAAGCGAAACGATTACAAGAGAAGTTCGGTTCCGATTACAAAACTGCTTCTATAGAAATGTCCGGATGGTTTTTGGCAAATAAAGCAAAACCCGTCTTTGCACATCGCCGTTTTCACCTAATTGATAAAAATGGTGTATATAAAGAGGATGATCCAACTGCCCCTGGAGGATGAAAGTTTGAATTGAAAAATCCCCTTACAAATGAAACAATTCCATTACGAAAAAATAGGGGATGGAGATTTGATCAAAAAACATTCAATGGGCTAGTTCAGGATGGAAGGATATCATTTCCAACACCTAATACGATTATGGTGCGAACATACTTGCACGAAACCCAAAAGGTCACTCCACAAAGCGTTTTTTATCAGGCTGCTCGTTCCGCTTCTGAAAGATTAACTAGATTATTTAATTGCCCTGTTTTTGATTTTCCCAAAGATGAAGAAATAATAGAACAGTTTGTTGAAATGTCAACGGACAAAGAATCGATTATTCTAGATTTCTTTGCTGGAAGCGGCACGACCGCTCACGCCGTAATGCAATTGAACAAGGAGGATGGAGGCAACCGCAGATTTATCTGTGTCCAATTGCCAGAGCCGTGTGACCCCAAAAGTGAAGCATACAAGGTCGGATACTCCACCATCGCTGATATAAGCAAAGAACGCATTCGCCGTGCCGGTGCAAAATTGCGTGCTGAAATAGAATCCGAACGAGCACAAAAAGCCTCCGAACTCTCTTTTGACGACACAAATGAAACAGCCATGCCGGACTTTGGTTTTAAAGTTTTCCGTCTTGCCGACAGCAACTTCAAGCAATGGCGCGACATTCGCGGCTCCGAACAGCAACAATGGCTGCAACAGACCATTGACTTCATCAACCCAGTTGCCGAAAACGCCACCATCGACAACATGGTGTACGAGCTATTACTAAAGAACGGCAAGAGCCTAAATAGCACCATAGAACATACCAACTACATCTACAACATCAACTCTGGCGAGGTAGTCCTGTTGCTTGAGTCCGTCAACCAAGAGACAATAGACCATGTCCTTACCCTCCACCCTCAGAAAGTGATCGCCCTCGACAACCTCTTCTCCGGCAACGACCAACTGAAAACCAACACCGTCCTCCAACTCCGCGACGCCGGTATAGAATTTAAAACAATATAGATATGTTGCCAGCAAAAAAAATAAAAGAGCGAGAGCAAAAGCTCCTTGACATCCAAGATGATGTTCTAAAGGGGGGCATATGCGTTCAAGATTGGACAACTTTTCAATTAGAAAATGCATATATTTCCTATATCGCTGGCGCAAGTTTGGCCTGTGTTGTAATGTGTCAGGCTTCAATCGAATCATTTATTCGGGATGATGAACATTTAGACAATCGTAGTTTCTATGATTTAATCGAAGCTTCATCATACGATGAAACGACAAAACAGAAACTACATAAATTAAGGTCTTACAGAAATAGTTGGGCTCATGTGGACAATGAAAAACAGATTAATTATGCCGAATTAGATGAGATAGCTCTTTTCGCGTACAGATTAGCAATGGAGATTTTTCATTATTACCCTTTCGTATAACATAAAACCATGTATAGATGGATAATACGTATTTTATATTAACGAACAAATCAATTGCGATTGAAAGGTTACATATTTGCACTTGGGATTTCAATAATTCTAAGGCTGCCATAGAAATTGGTATTGAGTTTTCCGCAACGCCGTATTCGAAAGATGTTGCATTCAAATTATCTTTGCCGTTTTTAAAAGAAACAGATACTGCGAGTTGCTTAATGGACTCCCTCATTAGAGATGACGATAATAGCAAATTCATTTTTAACGACACCATTAAAGCAAACAAACCAATAAAAGGAGATAAAAGAAATGGGTCAATCATTGAATTTCAATCGCGTACTCTGTCTATACTACCAATTAAGGAAGTAGCTATCGAAGATGGGGTATGTTCTTTTACGGTTAAAGATACTAATCAGAGTTTAAAAAACTATATTCGATTACTTATTCAAACCGACATCTCAAATTTAGCAGTAATTCGAAATGGGATAACTAAGAAAACATACATATACGATATTAAGATAAATGAGAAAAGAAATCTTCCTAACAGAATAAATGATTTAATAAATCAAAACTATATAATTTGCAATTCAATCAAATCATGTTTCTGTTTCCATGTAATTCCAAGTAATTATAACATTTCATATTTGGATAGCTCTAAACTAAAGAACATCCGCATACTTGAAGTCGATGCCTTTAATAGATATCTTCCAATAGATAAAGAAATGAAGCAGAACGACTGTTTAATTGTGTTCAACAAAGTCTCAAATGCTTCCGATGGTAGTTATTCCTTTTTTTCAGAATTCGAACAAGAAACAATCGGAAACAAACAAATCATCTTGGCTATTGCCGCAAATATCGCATGTAGTTTATTATTTGGCATCTATACATTAAGAAATTGGGTTAGGGACGACAACTGGTATGATTTTTTACCTTGGGAATTTGGTGTCGCCATAATAATTCTTGTAATTTTTATATTGTATCTATTTGTCCCTTGGAGAAAGTTTAAAACTTTTCTCTCGTTAAAATAATTATTTATGAAAGCACTATTAGATACAAATATTATTATTCACAGAGAAGCCAGTAGAGTAATCTCTCAAGACATTGGCATCCTCTATCGTTGGCTTGACCGAGGGAAATATACGAAGTGTATCCATTCCATCACAATTGATGAAATAAAGAAGAATTCAAACAAGGACACGGTTGATGCGTTTCTTGTAAAAATGGATAGTTATGAGGTTATTGAAATACCGTCGCCACTACAGCCTGAAGTTAAATCGACCTCGGAAAGAATCGATGTGACTCAAAATGATAGGAATGACACAATGCTGCTAAACGAGGTGTTCGTTGGTCGCGTGGACATTCTGATAACAGAAGATAAAAAGATACATAAAAAAGCCTCGGAACTCGGCATTGAAAACAAGGTGTTCTCTATTGACTCATTTTTAGAGAAAGTCTTTGCCGAGCATCCTGACTTAGTGAACTACAAAGTCCTTAATGTTCAGAAATTGAAGTTTGGACGAATCAACCTGAACGACACTTTTTTTGACAGTTTGAAGGAAGATTATCCTGGATTTGATCGATGGTTTCTTAAAAAATATGATGAGGAGGCTTACATTACCGTTAATTCAAATAATGGCATGTTACTCTCATTTTTATACCTTAAGGTTGAAGATCTGGATGAAGACTATTCAAATGTAAATCCAATATTGCCTCCAAAGAAAAGGTTAAAGATAGGTACTTTTAAGGTGATCAATAATGGATTTCGACTTGGAGAGCGTTTCTTGAAGATTATATTTGACAATGCCTTGAAAAATCATGTTGAGGAAATATATGTAACAATATTTGACCAGCGAGACGAACAAAAACGGCTTATTGATTTATTGGAGCAATGGGGCTTTGTTTTTTGGGGAATGAAAGGGGGGGAACGTTTGTATGTTCGAGACTTTCATCCTTCTATGAACATAAATAATTTAAGGAACACCTATCCCTATGTCAAAGCGACACAAAACACATACTTGGTTCCAATATATCCTGACTACCATACTGAATTGCTACCAGACTCAATCTTAAACACCGAATCCCCAGAGGAGTTTATCGAAGATTTCCCTCACCGTAATGGTATTGGCAAAGTATATGTGTCCCGTGCACTACCACCACATCCACAAAGAGGTGATTTACTGGTATTTTATCGCACTGGTGGGTATTATAAAAGCGTGGTAACCACATTAGGTGTTGTGGAAGAAATACAGACTGGTTTCGATAATGAGGATGAGTTTGTTAATTATTGCAGAAAAGGGAGCGTCTTCCCCGAACAACAGTTGCATGAGATGTGGAAATATCGTGCAGATAAACCATTTGTCGTGAAATTCCTATACCTATATTCTTTTCCTCATAGAATCAACATGAAAGAATTGATTGATTTAAAAGTTTTGGCAGGTGTGAATGATGCCCCAAGAGGTTTTAAGCCAATCACCGTAGAACAATTTAATACAATTATAAAGGAGACTAAAAGCGATGGTAGTTTTATTATCCATTAAGCCAGAATACGCTGATAAAATATTCTCTGGGAAGAAGAAGTTTGAATTTCGGAAATCGATATTCAAGAATACCGACATTGAGAAGGTCGTTGTATATGCATCTTCTCCTGTCCAGAAAGTAATAGGAGAATTCACTATTGCGGATATCCTTAATGATGATATTGAGAAGATTTGGAACAAGACCGCACACTATTCAGGGATAACAAAAGACTTTTATCTTTCCTATTTTGCTAATAAAGAAAAGGCTTACGCTATTAAAATTGGAAAAACAAAAAGGTATCGTCAAGCCCGTAATCTGAGTGATTATAACCTCCGATTTGCGCCACAATCCTTTGCCTATATACCCACAATATGAAACTCTCATTTGAATCCAACCTGTCGTACCAACAGGAAGCCATACAGTCTGTTGTAGGGTTATTTGAAGGGCAGAATGTTGAAGATTCTGGTTATTCATATAACCTTACAGGTGCATTGAATATGATAGACGGTATCGCCAATAAACTAGTTTTGACAGAGGAACAGGTATTGAGAAATCTTCAAGATGTGCAGGAACAAAACGAGTTGCCCAAATCCCAAACTTTGGAAGGCATGCACTTCTCTGTTGAGATGGAAACCGGCACAGGAAAGACATACGTCTATCTTCGCACCATCTATGAACTCAACCGCAAGTATGGATTCAAAAAGTATGTTATTGTTGTTCCGTCCATAGCTATACGTGAAGGCGTGTTGAAGAACTTACAAATCACACATGAACATTTTCAAACACTATATGACAACACCCCAACTCGTTACTATGTTTATGACAGCAGCCATATATCAAAACTAAGAGGGTTCGCGACTGGCGATAACATAGAGATACTTGTTATCAATATAGATGCTTTTGCCAAAGATGAAAATATCATCAATAAACCCAACGACCGATTGAACGGACAAGAGCCCATCCGCTTTATCCAATCCGTCAACCCAATTGTAATTGTGGACGAGCCACAAAACATGGAGTCGGAAAAGCGCATTGCTGCAATACAAAATCTCAACCCTCTTTGCACATTACGTTATTCAGCCACACATCGCAACCGCTACAATCTCGTTTATAGTCTCAACCCAGTAAAAGCGTATGACTTGGGATTGGTGAAACAGATCGAGGTGGATTCCGTCATGGAAGAGAACTCGCTCAATGGCGCATTCATTGCTTTGGAAAGCATTACTCCGCAAAAGACGAGAGTAACGGCAAAACTAACAATAGACCAAAACATAAAAGACGGTGTAAAACAAAAGACAGTCACTATTCGTACCGGCGACGACCTATACAACCTCTCAAATGAACGAGAAATATACCGAAATGGATATATTGTAGAAGAGATTGATGCTTCCAATAGCTGTGTGGTTTTCAGTAGCGGGGAAACATTATATGTGGGAGAAAAACACGACGACCAAAACGATGAGGTAATGCGCTTTCAAATGCGTCGAACAATAGAAGAGCATTTACGCAAGGAGCTTCGCTTGAACAAGTTGGGTATAAAAGTTCTCTCTCTTTTTTTTATCGACCGTGTCGCAAACTATCGTTCATACGATGAGAAGGGCAATGTTTTGTATGGCAAATTTGCTCAATGGTTTGAAGAGATATATAATGAACTCATAAATCAGCCGGTATTCCAGTCTTTGAACAAGTATTCGATAGAGCAAATACATAACGGATATTTCTCCCAAGACAAAAAAGGGCACATTAAAGACACCAATGGTGAGACACAGGCGGACAACGACACCTACAACCTTATTATGAAGGACAAAGAGACGCTGTTGGATATGAATAATCCATTACGGTTTGTCTTTTCTCATACAGCCCTCCGTGAAGGTTGGGATAATCCAAATGTTTTTCAAATTTGCACACTCAATGAGACCAAGTCGGAGATAAAGAAACGACAGGAGATTGGTCGTGGATTACGCCTCGCAGTCAATCAGGATGGAATACGTGTCAGAGACAAAAACGTCAACCGCTTGACAGTCGTTGCAAATGAATCATACAATGATTTTGCCAAAGCATTGCAAACTGAATTGCAAGAAGATTGTGGAGTGGATTTTACCGGTCGCATAAAACCCAAACGAGACCGCGTGTCTGTTCATTACCGCAAAGGATTTGAGGCAGACCCTGCATTTCTTGAGATATGGGAAAAACTGAAAGGCAAAACGACCTATCGGGTGAAATATGACACGGCTGTATTAATTCAAAATGCAGCCAAAGCTGTTAAAGAGATTCCCATAATCAATGCACCGTCAGTGCGCTCCGTGAAAACTGAAATTTTCCTTACAGACAAAGGTGTATCCGCCAACTATAAGGGAGATAAAGTATCTAAAACCAAATCGGATTATGTCATTCCTGACTACTTGAATTACATACAAAATCGTACAGAACTTACCCGATCTACTATTTACGAAATACTTGATAAATCCGGACGGCTGCAAGACATCTCCACCAATCCTCAGTTCTTCATGGACTCCGCCGTCTCGGCAATACGGCGTGCCCTTTATGACTTGATGATTGACGGAATTGAATATCACCGAATCGGAGGCGCCGAATATGAGATGCGTCTGTTCAAAGATTCTGACATAGATATATACCTAAATGATTTTACATTCAAGGTCAACCAATCAGACAAAACCATTTACGAGAATTATATCCCCTTAGATTCGACTGTTGAAAGCCGCTTCGCACAAGACTGCGAAAATAGCGACCAAATAAAGTTCTACTTTAAGTTACCAGAATGGTTCAAGATACCCACACCGATTGGCAGTTACAACCCAGACTGGGCTGTCGTCTTTGAAGACGACAAACGTATCTATTTTGTCGCAGAAACAAAGGATACCGGAACTCCGACTATTGATCTGAATAAACTGCACCCAAGTGAAAAACAAAAGATAAAGTGCGGTATTGCCAATTTCAGAATAATAGAAGGTATCGAGTATCGTGTAGTAAAAAAAGTGAGCGATTTAATTTAATAAATCATATTACATTCATAAAATGAAAACAAAATTTTTTGAACAATATACACTGTCGGATAATGAAATAAGGGATATACTTGAGAATGGTATACTGGTGTTCGACACAAATGTGCTATTAAATCTATATAGTTACACCAAATCCACAAAAGAAAAGGTATTAAAGATAATGAAGAAATATAAAAACCGCCTATGGATGCCATATCAAGTAGGATGGGAGTTTTTTAACAATAGAGAAAACAAAATCAGCAATGTTCAAGGAGGCTGTGATAAACTTTTAAAATTCATTAATGATTCAAAGAACGGATTTGATAAATTATTAAATGATAATTACAAAAGACATCCTTATATTGACAGGAAATCCATTTCAGAATTATTTAGCAACCAACTTAAAGCCGTTTCCGACGAGATAGAAAAATTAAAAGCACAAGACCCCAGATACGACAAAAACGACACCATATTAAAACAGCTTACGCAATTATATAATAATAAAGTTGGTGATGATTACTCAATTGAAGAATACAAAATGATTTTTAAAGATGGTGAAAAAAGATATGAGCAAAAGACACCGCCCGGATTTGCTGATTTGAAAGAAAAGAAAGATCAAAGTCCTCGTCATCTTTATGGCGATTTGATTATTTGGAGACAAATGATAGATAAGGCAAAATCAACAAACAAGGACATTGTTTTTATTTCAGAAGATCAAAAAGAAGATTGGTATGAGAAAGATTCAAATAAACCAAGAAGAGACCTTATAAAAGAATTCGGCACACTAACAGAAGGTAAAAGAATACTAATTTATAGTCAAGAACTTTTTCTTAAGAGTATAGACAAATATCTTGGTGGTGATATTGGTAACGATGTAATCACAGAAGTGAAAGATGTTGCAAAGGAAGAAGAGGAGCGTCGGAAAAGACTGGATGAACTCTTTGATTTTATAGCCACATACAACACGATGACAAACAATTCATCTGCAGAGCAGAATCGCCAATATGGCAAAAAAACAAGATTCTCACTTAACAATACCTTAAGATGGCCCACATTATCGTCAATTACCCCAGAGTCATTCGACCCTGATTCTTTTAATAAAATTCTTTTTTCAAAAACATATCCTTCTGAATCCTACAGACATATTGCTGAGCAAATGAATCTTGAAGATTTATATCCTGATTTATTTGAATCTTCTTTCAAGAAAAAAGAACAGAATGGAAACCAAAGCAATGACTAGTAATATATCTTCTCTATAATGAAACAATATCACAAAAAGTATTATTGGGAACTAACCGCATAGAATTCAAACGAGAACTGACCGACGACTTTGATATAATAAAGAGGATATTGCATAATTGCAAGACCCAAAATTAGAATGCCATAATGCGTGAATTTAATTAACGACAATGAGCAATAAGAAATCCATACGATTTTTCAACGACCACGAGGTGCGGGCCGTGTGGGACGAGGTGCGTAATCAGTGGTGGTTTTCGGTTCTCGATATTCTGGAGGCTATCAACCTACAGGAAGACCATGAGAAGAACCGAAACTATTAGAAGTATCTGAAGGCTAAACTGCGGAAGGAATAAAACGAAGCGATGAGATGTATCCGTTTGAAGAATAGAAATTTACCAAATATCTGATTTCCGAATAATTATATAGAAAATGTATACCCCCCCCTTTACAATAACGGACGAAATCACGTCATTGATTGCAGATATTGCTGAGATGATCGGTCATCTAACTGCTACAGCGGACCATCTGCCAGCCCCTCATCTGCGCAAAGAGAACCGTATCAAGACCATCCAGTCATCGCTGGCCATAGAGAACAACTCAATGTCGGTGGAGCAAGTGACGGCCATCATAGAGGGTAAACGCGTTCTGGGGGCACCCAACGAGATACAAGAAGTCAAAAATGCCATTGACGCATACGAACTTCTGTTAAAACTGAATCCATTTAAGGAGAAAGACCTGCTAAAAGCACATAAGCTGATGATGACGGACTTGGTGGAGGAGAATGGTCGCTATCGTCAAGGAGGAGTGGGCGTCTTTGATGGTCAGAAGTGCATCCATATGGCTCCACCTGCCCAACGCGTTCCCCTCCTGATGGCAGATTTGCTGGGATGGGTGAAGCAGACAAAGGTGCATCCTCTCGTCAGTTCGTGTGTTTTCCACTACGAGTTTGAGTTCATTCACCCTTTCGCCGATGGCAACGGACGTATGGGACGTATGTGGCAAACACTTTTGCTGATGCAATGGAAGCCTGTCTTTGCTTGGATTCCTGTAGAGACAATCGTCAAGGAACACCAACAGGATTATTATGCTGCTATTGCCAAGAGCGACTCGGAAGCCAACAGTACATCCTTCATCACATTTATGCTGCAATGCTTAAGGCAGGCTTTGCAGGAAATGGAAGAAAGTAACCAGAAAAGTAACCAGAAAAGTAACCAGAAAATCCTTTCGTCTATACGCCGCAATCCCTCTATTACCATCCACGAACTACAAGAAGTAACGGGACTTTCTGAAAGTGGAGTGAAAAAAATAATTCGACAACTGAAAGCCGAAGGACTGATTCAACGTGTCGGTGGAGACAAAGGTGGACACTGGGAGGTGAGGATTGGATGATAGCAGTGATCAACGATGAGGAAACTGTGTATAATAAGACGACAGATACTATACCGATGAATGACTTTGCAGCCATAGACTTTGAGACGGCCAACGGGGAGCGCAGCAGCGTGTGCAGCGTTGGGGTGGTCGTGGTGCGCGGGGGCGAGGTGGTGGATACGTTCTACAGCCTCATACAGCCGGAGCCTAACTACTACAGCTGGTTCTGCCAGCGGGTACACGGGCTCTGCCACGAGGACACCGACGGCGCCGATGTGTTCCCGACGGTGTGGCACAAGATAGAACCACTCATCGAGGGGCTGCCCTTGGTGGCCCACAACGCCATGTTCGATGAGGGCTGCCTGCGGGCGGTGATGCAGGTGTACCGGATGGACTGGCCGGGGTATGTCTTCTACGACACCCTGCGGGCCTCACGCCGCAAGCTCAAGGGTCTGCCCAACCACCAGCTGCACACCGTCAGCGAGGCCTGCGGCTACTGCCTTGAGAACCACCACCATGCCCTGGCCGACGCCGAGGCCTGCGCGGCGATAGCGCTGAAGATTCTGTAGATATTTATTCGCCTGCTCGCACTGCGTGCATCACGAGATCTTGTAAATCTTGTAGATTATTCCGTGTGTGGCGGGAATACTAATTTGTTTATTTGCTGTACTTGCTGCCCTTGAATCCTTCGCGCACGGTGCCGTCGTTGAGGTTGGCATGCAGTACGATGGGCGGCGTGTGACGCAGGTCGTAGTATTCCAGCTGTTCGACGGGCAAACGGAAGTAAACCATCTGGCGGTAGTCGTCGTAGAGGCGTCGCAGGACCTCGTTGTGTTGGCGCAGGAATTGGAATGCTTGTTCTATCATAGTTCGTTGAGTATTGTGGATATATCTTCGGTGAAGGACATGAAGTGCCCCTCGATGCCTTCGAGCGAGGCGTCGGGGTAGTCGCGGTTGAAGCGCACGAGGGCCGTCTGCGGGAAGTTGAGGGCCATGTGCTCGAAGGGGAAGCGGATGATGGCGGGGGTGTTGAATCCGATGCCGAACTCCAGCAGGAGCAGACGTTCTTGACAGTGCCAGCGCACGAAGTCATGGTAGCGCTCGGCCTGGCGGTGCCAGCGGTCGTCCTCGACGAAGGTGTCGTCGCAGCGCAGGTTGGGTGCCAACAGTTCGCCTGTACGCGGATGGCGCGGCACGAGGCTGGTGGGTATGCGGCAGTCCTCGGTGGCGGCCATCGCGCGGAAGACCCAGTCTTTGCAGTAGACAAGCTCCTTGTCCTCGCCGCTGCGGCTCTGCAGGTAGGCGTAGTCGCCCTGCGTGGCGAAGATGCGGTCGCGCACAAAGCCACTCTGTTCGAACTGGCCGTCGGTGTTGGTGGTGACTACGAACCACTCTTTCCCTTCGACAAGTGGCAGCAGTCTGCGGTAGAGTTCCGTGCCGCCGGTGCGGAACCGCGAGAACCAGATGTGGCGAGCCCAGTAGGCCCAGCGCTCCTCCTCGGTGGCGAAGGGGTAGAAGCCCGAGGTGTAGAGGTCGGTGAAGCCGTAGCGCTCAATCCACGGCGCGAACTCGCGCCGGAAGTCCTCGCCGGCATAGTCCAGCCCCGCCGCGGTGCTCAGTCCCGCCCCGGCACCGATGATGATGGCGTCGGTCTCCGCAATCAGCTTGCGCAGGGCGTCAACGCGCTGCGAGAAGTTCCCGGTAGATGTCATAGTCGATGTCTTTGAAGACGTTGAAGACCACAGTGAGTGCGTTATTGTGTGAGTGCGTTAATGCGTAAGAGGTGGTGTATTCCTTAACCGTATCGACGGCTATTTCGGCGGCGCGGCGGTTGGGGAAGTGGAACTCGCCTGTAGAGATGCAGCAGAAGGCGATGCTGCGGCAGCCGTTGGCTTCGGCAAGGCCGAGACAGTTGCGGTAGCAGTCGGCCAGCTGCAATTCCTGCTCCATGGTGGGGATGCCGGTAGGCACGATGGGACCCACGGTGTGTATCACATACTTGGCGGGCAGGTTGTAGGCCTTGGTGATGATGGCCTCGCCAGTGGCTATCTCGCCGCCACGCAGTACGTTGTCGCACTCCAGCCTCAGTTGCAGCCCTGCCGCCGAGTGGATAACGTTGTCGATGCAGGCATGCAAAGGATGCCAGCACCCCAGCCCCTGGCTGTTGGCGGCGTTGACGATGGCATCCACCTTCAGTCGCGTGATATCCCCCTGCCAGAGCGACAATTTACTCTCACATTCAAGCATTGACGCATTATCGCAATCAATAATGCCCTTGTCCTGCAGCTGTGCCTGCAACTCGGCGTCCTGCGCACGGAGGAACTCCACGCTCAAAGGCTGCAGTTCCCAGACATTACCTTCGGTGACGTTACTGCATCTCGGCAGAGCAAACTCGTTTGCTCTGCTCTCGACTACCGTAACGTTCATCAGTGCCCGCAGCAGGCGTTGCTTCTCAGGCAGTGTGGCCGGAATGTCGGCCTGTATGCGGTTGTGCTCCAGCAGGTAGCGGATGCAGTAGTCGATGTTTTCAATCCTGTCCATAGTATCTTTCGCGGTCGGTCACAATGTCGTGGAGGTTGTCGTAGGCCCAGTCCATGAGCTGCTGCATGACGGGCATGAAGCTGCGGCCGCGGTCGGTGAGGGCGTACTCCACGCGCGGCGGCACCTCGGGATAGACCTTGCGGCTGACGAGGCCGTCGGCCTCCAACCCCCGCAGGGTGCTGGTGAGCACCTTCTGCGAGCAGTCGGGGTTCTTCTCCGCCAGGTCGCGGAAGCGCATAGGAGTGTCCCTGCCGCTGAGGGTGTAGATTACGGCCAGCGCCCATTTGCTGCTGAGGCGCACCAGCACGTTGCGGATGGGACACTCTGGGAAGACGGGGTCTTGTATGAAATCTTTGCTCATCCTTTTCCCTTTAAAATGACGGTGCAAAGATACGAAAAAATCACCACACCAGCGGGTCGCCGAGGATATTGCCGTCGGTCATGGGGCTGTCGGCCTCGGTGAAGTTGTTGGCACGGTACTGGATGCAGAGCATCGTCAGGTTCCCGCTTCCGGTGTTCTTCAGGGCGCGGCGGCCGTCGGGGCTCACGCGGACGATGGTGCCTTCGCTGACGGGGAACTGCTCGCCGTCCACCTGATATGTGCCTTCGCCACGCAGGATGATGTAGAGCTCCTCGTGGGTCTTGTGGGTGTGGAGGAAGCCGCTGTCCTGCCCTGGAACGAGGGTCTGGAACGACAGCTCGCTGCCCGTGGCGCCCACGGCTTGGCCCACGAACACTTTGCCCCGGATGACGTTGGGACCCATCGGCAGCTCGTGCTCGATGATCTGATTGATGTTTCCGACGCTGACGGCCTTGTAGTTGCGGCCACTCTTGATTGTTTCGATTGTTCTCATTGTTGTATGGTGTTAATTGTTGTTTGATTTTCGGCTGCAAAAGTACAACCATATCTCCATTCCGGCAAGAAGGCACCCCGACGGAAGTCAGTTACCACGAGGTAACCTTTGCGCAAAAATATCTATACCACGCAACACAATTTATGAATTATTAACATTCGGGCAACCTCTCTCTATGCCTGCAAAGTCCATTTTGCAGTTGCCACAGAGGCTTTTTTGAATCCCGAACCATGTACGGGTAGGTGCAAGAGTGGGTCAGGGGACGGGGTCGTAGCCGGAGCCTCCCCAAGGATGACAGCGTAGAATTCGCTTAAAAGCGAGCCATCCGCCCTTGAAGGGACCGTACTTGCGGATTGCCTGCTGCGCGTATTGCGAACAGGTGGGCGTATAGCGACAGGCAGGCGGTGTAAAAGGCGAGATGCAGGTGCGGTAGAAAGCTATCAAGGCGAGCATCAACGTGCTCAGCAGCCACCGCAGCCCACGATAGGGCAGCAACAATACTTCGCGCAGTGTCATTGCCGCTCCTGTATATCCTTCTCCAACGCGGCAATAAGTTTGTCCATCTTGTGTCCGAGTTGGTCGAAGGTCATTATTTCATTGTGTATATATACGAGCGAGAGTACGATGCTCATGCCTTGCCCGTCGAGGAACTCGTACAGCTGGTCTTTTCTCACACGCCAGCACTCGCGCGTCAGGCGGCGCACACGGTTGCGGTCCACGGCATGGTGAAACTTGCGTTTGGGTGCCACAATCATCACCTGGCAGGTTGGCTGAGCGACCATGTCGCCATCAACGACCATCCACTGCACGCTATAAGGGAAAGCCATCAGCCGATGACCATCCGTATATAGTTGGTCTATCAACCGACGGCTGCAGAGTCTTTCTTCTTTGCCGAAAGTCGTGGCCATCACGCTTTTTTGGTGGTCGACGTCTTGGCGGCGGGCTTCTTTGCCGCTGTTTGTTTCACGGCGCTTTTCTTCTCGGTCTTGGCCGGTGCTGCCGGTTTCTTGACAGCGGCGGCTTTCGTCTCCACCTTGGCCGGTGCGGCGGCTTCTTTCTTCACGGCGACCTTCTTCTCGACTGTTTTTTTCTCAACCTTCGTCGCTACAGCCTCGTTGCTGTTCTGTGCTTCAGCGGCAGCCTTGCGGGCTTTCTCGGCGGCGCGTTCGGCACGCCGGGCAGCGGCCTGGGCCTTCTTCTCCTCCATGCGCTGCTTGTAGACTTCCTTGTTGGCTATGACCGGCTTTGTCTTGCGGCTGGAGCTGGTGATGGTGCTCCTCACTCCACGATGGCTGATTTCGCCCTTCGTAACGATGACACTCTCCTGTTCCTTGCCCATAATATAGTTCTCAAGCGCCATGGCCATCGAGGGAGCCGACTGCGTGGGGGCTGCTATGTTGAGTTTGATGCCGTTCTCCTTCAGGGCAGCGTGCGTCGACGATCCGAAGGCAGCTATCAACACATTGTGTTCCTTGATGTCGGGAAAGCTCTTCACCAGCGAGCGCACGCCGATGGGCGAGAAGAGACAGATGGCGTCGAAACTGTCGATGTCGAACTTGGTCAGGTCCTTGGGAGCCGACGTGTACATCGGAGCCTTGGTGTACTTGAACTTGGCCTTGTCGAGTGCCTTGGTGTATTCGGTCTGTTTTTCGTCGCTGCAGGGGAAGAGGAATTTCTCGTCGCGGTGCTTGCCCATGACCTCGAGCAGGTCGGAGAAATACTGGGCGCCGAAGAAGACCTTGCGTTTGCGATACTGGATGAAGTTCTGCAGGTAGAGGGCTATAGCCTCGGTCGAGCAGAAGTATTTCATATCCTCGCTCACCGTCTCGCGCAGCTCTTTCATCATGCGGAAGAAGTGCTCTATCGAGTTCTTGCTGTTGAAGATGATGGCGGTATAGTCGCCGATGTGTATGCGGGTGCGGCGGAATTCGGATGCCGGAATGCCTACGACTTCGAAAAACTTATAGAAGGTAATGTCGATTTTATGCTTGTTTACCAGGTTGCGGTAGGGCGACTTCTCCAAATCGGCAGGTGCCGGCTGCGAAATCAGGATTTTTTTTATCTTCATGCTCAATCTTTAATTTAACAGAACTGACTGTATTACTGTGCAAAAAACCACCAAATCAGCACCAACAGGGGTGCCAGTTCGACGGTGCAAAGATAGTAAAAAAGATAGAAACTGGTGGTGGACGAAATTGTTAAAAAAAGTTTCACGCCTCTAATCATGCGCATAGCGAAAGCGAGAGCCACCAGACCACCCATGGTGCCGAGCACCGCCGTGTTGCCCCAAGGCATATAGACCAGCATCAGCGTCAAAGGTATGAGGGCCATCGTGAGGAGCAGGTGGTAGAGGTAGCTGCTGTTGATGTAAGCCGACATGGCCTCCTCGTTGTCGAACACGCGTCCCAACACCCTGAGCAGGCCCCAACGGATGAAATAGGCAGCCGAGAGGGCCGCCGCCGAGAGCATCCAGCCGAGGAAGCCCGTCTTGGCGAGGGCCATGTGGCTCACCGTCACAGCCGCCAGAGACGAGAGCAGGAGCCCGATGGACATCAGGCGCATGGGCGTCAGGTTGTTGCCCCGCACAAGGCGGTCCAACGTGCGGCGGTCGACGGTGGAACTCAGCAGCTCTTTGATTTTTATCTTACGGCTGCTGACGTACAAGTAGGTCAATGCCGCGAGGACCACTATGAGCACGAAGAGCCACGGGGCTGCCCCATGCTGTTGGCGCGGCTGGAGGTCGGTGTGGTTCACGGGCAAGGTGTGGCTTGCGAAGAGCGACCGCCGCACAACCACCGGCGGCACCTCGCGGGCCGGAAACACCGAGTCGAGCGGCACCCCTGTGCTTGGCTCGACCTGCACCGACGCCCAATAGGCGGTGTCGGGCTGGTAGAAAGGTTGTATCTCTATGATGCTGTCTGTCGGCATTTTCTCTATTTTTTACTCACCATCAAGCGTTTGTACACCATCGCGCCGTCGGCCATACGACACCCTACGACGTATACACCACCCGGCAACGGCGCGAGGTCTATGGTCGGCCGCCCGCCATCAATCGAGGCCACCGTGCGTCCGAAGAGGTCGCGCACCTCGATGCCGGCCAGCGTCTGGCCTTCCACTTTGACGGACACGCTGCCGACGGCGGGGTTGGGGAAGATGCTAACCTCCGGGCTGAGCGGGCTCGCGATGCCCACCGTGTCGACCGGCGCGGCCGGACAGCCGTAGGCTTCGCTCCACAGGGCCATCGGCAGCCGCAGGTCGTCTATCCACACGCAGTCGCTGCCCTGGCTGACGCTGGCGTCTTTCAGGTAGCGCCACCGCAGCGTATGCCGTCCGGCATCAAGCACGAAAGCATCGTGCCGCCAGCTGCCCGCACCCCAGTGGTCGGCCTTGACGACGCCGTCGACGCTGAAGTACATACGGTCGGCCTGTGCCTCGGTCGAGGCATAGTACCAGTAGCCGATGGTGTCGGCGTGCGGCAGGAACACGTCGAGGCTGAGGTCGGATGTCTGGCGGTGGCCGATCGGACCGCTGCGTAGACTGTAGCGCCCGCCATGCGTGCGCGTGCTGTCGAGCTGCCACCCCAGCGTGCCGCCCATCTGCCAAGGATAGCACTCCAGGCCGCGCTCGAAGCCTTCGTCGGGCTGGCCGCAGACGACATACCAGCGGCCGCCGTCGCTCCAGCCGCCGAGGTTCACGGCGGCATCGATCACCAGATGGCCCACGCTGTCGGCAACCTCGCCGACGGCGAGGCTCAGCGTATCGTAGGCGCCCGTGGCTGTGGCGCAGACTATGTATTGTCCGCCCAGCTGCACGGTGTCGGCCGCACTGCTGTCGGAGTTCAGGATGTCGATATGCAGCTCGGGGTAGGCCATAGACAGGCGATGGCGCAGCTGCAGGGTGCAGAGGGCGGCGCTGTCGGCCACGGTCAGCGTGCCCGACAGGAAGGGCCACTGGCCTATGGATGCAATGCCATAAGCTGCCTGCAGCGGCACACGTGCCCCGGCGGGCAGGCTGTCCACCGTCAGCAGCGGCATGTCTATCTGCGTGCAGGAGACGCAAGCGGTGTCGTTGGCAAAGGAGACAGTCAGGCCGGCGAGGGTGTCGTCGCCGAGGTTGGCGAGGGTGAACGCCACAGCCGAATCGGCAATGGCGACGTCGACCAGCGCCACTCCGCGCTGCGGGCGCACGGCCACGGTGTCGGCCACGCAAGGCAGCAACCCGGCTCCGGTGGCGGTGAAGGTCACGGTTCCGGTGTCGAGGCATTGGCTCAGCACGAGGAGAGCCCACCCGTTGCTGTCGGCCACGGCGCGGCCCAGCAGCCTGCCGCCGGCGACGGCGGTCACCGTAGCCCCCGGCGTGGCCCGCAGCTCGACGGAGCCGCTGCCTGCCGCTACGGCACTGTCTATCGCAATCCAGGCCTGCTCCACACGCCCTGCAAAGGGTCGCAGCGAGGGGTCGCCCAGCAGGCAGTATATTTCCCAGTAGAAGCGGTCGTAGGGCGAGCCATAGGCGCTGACGGCCATATTGCCGGCATGCAGCAGCTGACCTGCGGTCTCCACTCCTCCCGAACGGCCAAGCCAGCGGTCGAAGGCTCCGGGCCGCTGCGGGTCGTACACCGGGTCGAGGCTGAAGGGGTATTTCGGCCCCACGGACCAATAGTAGTCTTCGTTCCAGAGGGTCGAGTTGGTGGCTCCGACAACACCTATGGCGCCGCCCTCAGGCATAAGCAGCAGCCGCTCGCCCATGCAGTCGGCGGCGAAGTTGTTGCTCCGGCAGCAGTTGTTGACGAAGAACATCGGCTGCGCCATACCCGCGCTGTCGAAGTCGTCGGCATCCACCTCCGGGCTTGTCCATTGCGTGGCGGTGCAATGGGCCGTGTAGTTGAGCAGCGCCGCGCCCGAAGCGGCATCGGCAAGGATGGCTTCGCGCCGGGTGGCCGACGAGGGGTTGTAGTAGCAGAGCGTGTCCACCTCGGGGTGGACGGCCGTTATCTCGCGTTTCAGGTAGTTGACCTGTCCGTTGGTGGTGGTCGGTGCGGGTGCCGAATCCTCGCTGCCGGCCACGAGCAGCACGCGCCGCAGCATGGCGGTGTCGAGGCCGAGGCCTCGCTCATAGGCTATGGTCTTGCCCACCACGGCGGCCAGCGCGGCACTGTCGGCCACAGGCCAGCGCCCCAGGCAGGCATCGGGCAGGTAGTCGCCCGTGTGTTCGGCAAAGTAGAGGTCGGTGATATGGGCCGAAATACCCGCCGGACGCGACGTGCCGGTGAAGGGGCGCAACTGCGCCGTGTCGCCCACAAGCAGTATGTATTCCGGACCGTCCACACCCCAGCGGCTGCCAATCAGCGCCCGCACGCTGTCGGGATGGTTGACGGCGACGGTCAGCAGCTCGACATCGAAGCCCTCCTGACGCTTCCACTGCACGAAAGGCGCCAACCCTGATACAAACTCGGCCGGAGCCACAACGAGATAGCGCGGAGCCTGATATCGGATGGCTGAAGCCGGTTGGTGGACGTTCTCGGCAACCAGGGCGGCGCGCAGGGTGTCGGCCATCGTCAGCAGGCCGCGTGCGGGCTCGTACACAGCCGGGTTG
>JAFVWV010000185.1 GCA_017501495.1 Bacteroidales bacterium
ATATGCGCTCCCGGTAGGGTGTCTGATGGTATTCAAATAACAAAAATTAACATAAAACAACCTTTTTTTCGCTGCCTGCATACTATCGGCATGCTTTTTGCGTTACGGTAAGAAAAATAATCATCCAAAATGAAGAAAACCGGAATCATCATCGCCATTGTGGCCGTGCTGGCAGTCATAGTGCTGTGGGGCATCGGCGTCAACAACCGTCTTGTCACTGCCGACGAGGGAGTGCAGAAAGCCTGGGCGCAGGTGGAGAACGCCTACAAGCGCCGCGCCGACTTGGTGCCGCAGCTGGTGGCTACCGTGCAGGGCGCCGCCGACTATGAGAAGGGTGTACTCACCGAGGTGACCAATGCCCGCGCGGGCCTCGACAACGTGAAAGTGGACCCCAGCCAGCTCAGCGAAGAGCAGGTGGCCGCCTACCAGAAGGCTCAGGACAACCTCTCGAAGGCCATAGCCAACAGCATCAAGGTGACCGTCGAGCGCTATCCCGAACTCACTGCCACCCAGGGCTTCCGCGACTTGCAGACCCAGCTCGAAGGCACTGAGAACCGCATCACCGTCGAGCGCGGCAAGTTCAACGAGGCAGTGCAGAGCTACAACACCTCGCTCCGTCGTTTCCCGGCCAGCATCATCGCAGGCATCTGCGGCTTCGAGAAGAAGGGCTACTTCACCGCCCCAGAGGGAGCCGACGAGCCCGTGAAGGTCGAGTTCAATTTCTGATTGTCAAATAGACTGCTGTCAATAGTTTAAGGCAAATGTCGCAGTTGCGTAGAATATTGTGTCTGTTGTTGGTCGTGGCGGCGATGCCGTCGTGGGCCGGGGAATGGTTGCCGCAGAAGCCGCAGACGCTTGTCAGCGACTACAGCGGCATACTCTCGGCCGAGCAGGTCAATGCTCTGGAACAGAGGCTTGTGGCTTTCAATGACAGCACTTCGAACCAGATTGTCGTCGTCGTTACGCCCACCATAGGCGGCGACGACGAGAATGCTGCAGCTCAGCGTTTGGGCGAGGCGTGGGGCGTGGGCCAGACCGAGTTCGACAACGGTGTGGTGATTCTCATCAAGAGCAAGACGGCAGACGAGAACTGGGGCGCCGTGGCCATCGCCACCGGCTACGGGGCCGAGGGTGCGTTGCCTGACATCTTCTGCAAGCGCATCATCGACGACCAGATGCTGCCCGCCCTCGGCGACGGCGACTACTACCGCGCCATTGTGCGCGCCCTCGATGTCATCGAACCGGCCATGGCCGGCGAATACAGTTTCGCTCAATACCGCAAGGACGAGCGCCGCTCGGCGCTGATGGCGCTGCTGCCATTGCTGCTGTTCATCGCCGTGGCGGTGGTCGTGGTGGCCATCTACAGCAAGAAGCATCCCGGTCAGGGACCCGGCAGCGGCGGCGGCATCTACTTTGGTGGTCCCGTTGGCGGCACTTGGGGCAGCGGCACCTGGGGCGGCGGATCGTCGTCGGGCGGTTTCGGCGGCTTCGGCGGCTTTGGCGGCGGCTCTTTCGGCGGCGGCGGCGCCAGCGGAAGGTTCTGACTTTTGCGAATATAAAATACATGGTATGAAACGGATAGCACTGTTTGTGGCAACTTTCGCTATTGCTTTTGGCGCTCGGGCGTCTTTCTCGGCTGTAGCCCCATCGGGGCAAACTCTCTACTTCGACTACGTCAGCCAAAACGACCACACCGTCGAGGTGGCTATGCACACCTATTATGAATGGAATGGGGCGCTGGTCATCCCCGATTCGGTGGAGAACGACGGTGTGTGGTACACCGTGGTGGGCATCGGTGCGCAGGCGTTCCTGTCTCTGCAGAACCATTGCGGTCCCACGGCAATCACCATTCCCAACACGGTGCGCTACATCGGCGAGCGGGCTTTCCAATCGGTCACGCCGTTGCAGAGCGTGGTAATAGGCAGCGGTGTGGACTCCATTGCCCATAACGCCTTCGGCATGTGTTACAACCTGGAGCAGGTGACGCTTCTGAATCCGGAACCGGCAGCGTTTGAGGGCGGTTCGATGAATTGGGATTTCGCCTATACGTTCTATTCCTCCGGAGTGGTCTTCAATATTCCGTGCGGTTCGCTGGAAGCCTACTGTGCGGCTTGGAGCCAGACGGCCGACTTTCGCGAACCAGTGGCTTTCGAGCTTGCCTATGGCGCTGAGAACCAGTATATGGGCTCGGTGCTGCAGCAGGTGGAATACACCTGCCAGAGCGACTCGGCGGTGCTGCTGGCTGTGCCGGCCAGTGGCTATCATTTCGTTGAGTGGACCGACGGCGTTGTCGTCAATCCGCGCACGGTGCATATCACTTGCGACACTGCTTTTACGGCGCGCTTCTACACTGATACCTTGATGCTTACCGTCGTTCCCAACGACGTCCGTTACGGAGGCGTCAGCGGCGGTGGAGGTTATCTTTATGCCGAACCGGCCACAGTGTCGGCCACGGCCTACAGCGGCTATCGCTTCGACCATTGGAGCGACGGCGCCACGTATAATCCGTACACCTTTGCTGTGATGGAAAGCATGGAACTGGTGGCGATATTTGTTGAAGACGGTGGTACGAACGGTATCGAGGAAGTGGCTGAAAGCATGACTGTTGCCTACGATGGCGGACTGGTTGTGCACTGCTTGGCCGACGAGCCGGTAACGGTTTTCGATGCCGTGGGGAGGCGTGTGGCCGCATGGCATGGAAGCAACGAAAAACCCCTGTCGTTGCCGGCAGGGGTCTATGTGGTTCGCGTGGGCGACGCTGTGTGCAAGGTTGTGGCCCGTTAGCCTTCGCGGTGTTCTTTGCGCAGAAGGTCGTTGACGGTCTTCACGGGGTTGAATGTGGCCACAGGCACCTCGACAAAGAGCGTGATCCAATCGGCCATGGCTCCGTTCCACAGTCCGGGGAGCTCTTGCGATTTGAGCGTCACGGCACCTTTCGATTTCTTGCTTATGAAGCCCGTTTTGGGGTCGACATACTTTCGCAGGTCGAAATAGCGGCCCCGGTAGCCCTTGGTGCTGCAGACGAGGTCGACCGGGTTGAAGTGGGTCGAGCCCTGAAAGAGTGCTTCCTGCTGCGGGTCGTTGTGGTTGATTTGGGCGCTTTCCACTATCTGCAGGCTTCTACGTCCCATGGTATCAATAGTGTAGAATGGGCCGCCGCCTGGTTCGCCGAGGTTCTTCACCATGCCGCAGATGCGCATCGGGCGATTGAGCAGCGAATGCAGGGCCCCGGCATCGCAACCGTCTGGTACCATGATGTTAAGCTCTTCTTTGGCAAATCGGATGAGTTTGCCGAGAGTGCGGCTGTCGGGATGGCCGTCGAGGGTGCGCAGAGCGTCGAAGACTTTCTCTCGCAGTTCGAGCAGCATGCCGGCCAGTACCTGCTTGTAGATGACGGTGGTGTGTTTCATCCAGTCTGGCACCACATTGTCGATGTTCTTGATGAAGATGATGTCGGCGCGTTGCTCGTTGAGGTTCTCGATTAGTGCGCCGTGACCACCAGGACGGAATACCAGACGGCCTTCTTCGTCGCGGATGGGTTGATTCTGCTCGTCGACAGCAATGATGTCAGTGTAATGCTTTTGCTCCGATAAGCTGATTTTGAGCTTGATGTCGAAAGTGCTCTCGTAGTATTGCTTCACCTCGGCAATCTTGCGGCGGAAGCCGGCGCGGTGTTCGGGCGAGATGGTGAAGTGCAGGTTGACAGTGCCGTCGGCATTGCGGGCATAGAGGGCGCCTTCGACGATGTGCTCTTCGAGCGGGGTGCGCTGCACCTCGCCGTAGCGGTGGAATTTGAGCAGCGCCTTGGGCAGGCTGCCATAGCCGAGGTATTGCTCTTTGAGCAGGAAATTTATGACCGTCGTATAGTCGCCGCGCTGCATATAGTCGTCGATATCGAGATCGGCACGTTGCATGCATGCTTTCAGGTCGTTATAGAAAGCAAACGACCTTAGGTTCTCAAGAAACAGCTTCACCTCGGGGAACTCTTTTTCGAAGTTGTTGGCCACTCCGAAATAAGTCGAGGCAAAAGAGTAAAGGTCTTTGAACATGCGTGTGGCGGCACCCGATGCAGGGACGAATTTGAGTATCTTCTTGTCGCGACCGAGGGCACTGTATTGACGCTCGTAGCGTGCTATCTCTTTGTCGTCAAGCACTCGTATACCGCCATTGTCGGGAGTGGCGGGTGCGTCGATGTGGCTCTTGGGAAATCCGGACTTGAAATTGTCGATTTGGGCCTGCACGCGTTCGGTCGTGAGTCCCAGACCGGCCAGTTGCTGCAGGTCGGCTTCGGTGGGTTTAAATATCATGGTATATGATGTTTAGAATTAATTGTAGACCGCTTGTAGCGGTAGCGTTACGGTGGCTGTAACCGTCTCGCCCTCCTTGACGCGCACTGTGGTCTCGCCGCGACGCCTGCCGCCTGTCGGGAGTTGAAGTTCAGCTCTGACAGTCAGAATGGCAGGTGAAACAAAGTGGGTCGAATAGATGCCGTCCGAACCGGTGACACCTTGGTCGGCAGTCTCGCCATGTTCCTGCGAGATGTATATGTCGGCACCTGAAATCGGATTCCGGGTAGCTTCATCGAGCACAAGTACATCCAAATAACTGTTGGTGTCTTTGTCGCAGGCTGAAAAAAGTGTCGAGCCTAAGAGGCTGATAAACAGCAGGGCGGGGATGAACAACAATTTTTTCTTCATAAAAGTGACTTTTTTTGTCGTTTCATTTCTGATTTTATGTGTATTTTTGCAGTTGCAAAATTAGTAAAAATTATTGATTGAAAGATGAAAAAGTTATCTTTTGTTGCAATTTTTTTGGTGTCGTCCATTTTGGGATGGGCGCAGAAACCTGCGAATCAGAGCGTAAAGCCTGATGGAGATGCAGTTGTGATTATGGAGACATCGATGGGTGAAATAGTGCTCAAGCTCTACGGTGAGACCCCGATACACCGCGATAATTTTCTGAAATTGGCTCAAGACCGTGTCTATGACGGTCTGTTGTTCCACCGCGTCATCAAGAACTTCATGATTCAGGCCGGCGATCCAAAGTCGCGCGAGGCCAAGCCAGGTCAGCCTCTTGGCGACGGTACCCTCGGCTACACACTTCCGGCCGAGTTCCGGCCGAATCTGTTCCATAAACGCGGCGCTCTGTGCGCTGCACGTCAAGGCGACAACGTCAATCCTAAAAAAGAGTCGTCGGCTTCGCAGTTCTATATTGTACAAGGCAATAGATGGGATGAGAAGCAACTCGACATGATGAGTGAGCGTATGGGCAAAAAGTTCTCGCCCGAACAGCGCAAAGTTTATACCACCGTTGGAGGGACACCACACCTTGACGGAGATTACACCGTATTCGGTGAAGTGATTAAAGGTATGGAGGTCATTGACAAGATTTCGCAGGTGAAGTGCGACCGTATGGACCGACCGGTCGAAGATGTCAGAATACTGAAAGTAACAGTGAAAAAATAATTTCTCCTAAATATGCTCAAAGACCAAATATCACAGTACATTGACGAGATTGCATCCGCCAGAATAGAGAATTTCAAAGACAAGGCGGCCGAAGTGGAACAGTTCAGAGTCCGCTTCCTTGGACGCAAAGGCATAATGGCCGAGCTGTTTGAACAGTTCAAGACGCTGCCCAATGAGCAGAAAAAAGATTTGGGCGTCGCCCTCAACCAACTGAAGAATGCCGCCCAGGCCAAGGTGGAAGAATTCAAGAATTTTGTCGAACAGGCACCCGAGCTGAACGACACACACGACCTGACCATGCCGGCCGACTTTGCAGAGCGTGGCAGCCGCCATGTGCTTTCGGTGACGATGAACGAGATAGCCGAAATTTTTGCGCGTATAGGTTTCACAGTGGAAGAATCGGTGGAGATCGAGGACGATTGGCATCTCTTCTCGGCCCTCAATTTCCCGCCTGACCACCCGGCACGTGATATGCAGGATACCTTTTTCGTTGAGAAACAGGAGGGTCGGCAGGAAGTGGCCCTGCGCACACACACCTCGTCGGTGCAGGTGCGCGTGATGGAGACCCACAAGCCGCCAATCAGAATCATCGCTCCCGGTCGTGTTTTCAGAAACGAGGCCATCAGTGCTCGCGCACACTGCATATTCCATCAGGTCGAAGCTTTATATGTGGATAAGCATGTAACTTTCGCCGACTTGAAGCAGACGTTGCTGTATTTCGCTAAGGAAATGTTTGGCGAGCAGACTCAGATTCGCCTGCGCCCAAGCTACTTCCCCTTCACCGAACCGAGCGCCGAGATGGATATCTCATGCAATATCTGTGGCGGCAAGGGGTGTAATATCTGTAAGGGTACGGGATGGCTCGAAATTCTCGGCTGCGGCATGGTAGACCCCAATGTACTCGAGGCCTGTGGCATTGACAGCAAGGAATATACTGGTTTCGCACTGGGTATGGGTGTGGAACGTATGGCAATGCTTAAATACCAGATTCGCGACCTCCGGCTTTATTTCGAGAACGACTTGCGTTTCCTGCATCAATTCGACAATATTATCTGATGGCTCGCATCGAATTGACCAACATGCAGTTCTATGCCAATCACGGATGCTTCAGCCAGGAGCAGGTGATTGGTACGCATTTCCGCGTCGATATGTGGTTCGACACAGATACATGTCGTGCAGAAGTGTCTGATAACATTGATGATACGGTTAGCTATCTGGATGTTTACCAGGTGGTGAAAAACGAGATGGCGAAACCGTCGCATCTGCTTGAACATGTCGGAAGGCGGATTTGCGATGCGGTAATGGCGCAATTCGCCCGGATTAAGACAATGACGGTGAAAGTCAGCAAACTGAACCCGCCTCTCGGCGGGAAGTTGGATGCGGTGAGCGTCGAGTTGTCAGCATGTAGATAGGACAGGGTGGGGGAATGCTATAGCTCCCCGTTATCGTGGAAGCTGTAGTAGTCTGGCTTGTAGTCTGGTCCCAGGGCTATGATGATGTGCTCCATGAGATGGATGCCGAGCAGTTTGCCGGCCTCTGCAATGCTACGTGTCAGCCGTCGATCGGCCGTACTCGGTTTCAGCGAGCCCGACGGATGGTTGTGAGCTACGGCGATGTTGACTGCGCGGTTCTCGATAGCGCTGCGGAAGAGAATGCGGAGATCGACGGGTGTGTCCACCTGGCCACCCATAGAGATGCGCTGGCTGCCGAGAATACGATTGTGCACATTGAGAAATACGACCCAAAACTCCTCGTGCCCGAGATCAACCATACGGGGCATCAGGAACTTGAAAAGGTCATTGCTGTCGTTGATGACCGATAGTTTCTCGGTGTTTATCTCACCCTGCATGCGCCAGCCGAGTTCGAGTGCGGCCATGAGTGTCGTCGACTTTGCCTCGGCCATGCCCTTTATGCTGTTAAGTTGTTGATATTCCATGCGTGAGAGCGTGGTGAGGCTGTTGCCTGCATTATCAAGTACCTCGCGCGCCACGTCGACAACACTTTTACCTTTCATCCCACTGCGTAAAAGTATCGCAATCAACTCAACATTTGACAATTGCTTTTTCCCCTGCGAAAGCATTTTTTCGCGAGGCTTGTCCTCGTCCGCCCATTGCTTTACGGTAAGTGTTTTTTTTTGCTCCATATCTTACTGTATATCTTGAAATTCGCTGCAAAAATACATCTTTTTTTTCAAATTTAGTTGCTATGTCAATAAAAATTCATATCTTTGCACATTCAAAGTAGAAAGAATAAAAAACATAAATTTATACATAAACTATGCAGAATAAAGGACTTATAAGATTTCTGACAGTGGTTTTCGCCTTGGCGTGTTTGCTGCAATTGTCGTTCACTGCTGCGACTGCAGTGGTTGACAGCAATGCAAAAAAATCTGCTGAAAACTACATCAAGAGCGAGCAAATTCAGAAAATGGTGGCTGACAGAACCACCAATGCCGGAGATGCTCAGGTGCTCTTGGACTCTATCAAAAATGCCCGTGAGGCTCGCTATCTTGACTCGATGGCCAATGTAAAGGTGTGGCTCGGCTCGACTTATAGTCAGTGCCAGACACGTGAAATTGGTCTTGGCCTTGACCTCAAGGGCGGTATGAACGTGATGCTTGAAGTGTCGACAGTCGACGTGGTTCGTGAGTTGGCCGGTAACACCGAAGACACACTCTTTAACCGCGCTATCGAGGTCGCCACCGCTCGCCAGAAGACTACTGTCAATCGCGACTTTGTCTCTCTGTTCTATGATGCCATTACCGGTTTGGACCCCAACGTTCAGCTCGCCGGCTATTTCGTCGGAAGTGAGAAAATCGGCGATAAAATCAAGCTTGGCGACGACAATGCAAAGGTTATCGCTGCAGTCCGTGAATATGCCAGTGCTGCATACGATCAGACTTTCCAGATCCTTTCGCAGCGTATCGATAAATTCGGTGTGGCTCAGCCCACTATCCAGAAGTTAAGCGCTTCGGAGCGCATTCTGGTTGAGCTCCCCGGTGTGAAAGATCCCGAACGTGTCCGCAAGCTTTTGCAGAGTACCGCACGTCTGGAGTTCTGGCTCACATATGACAATACCGAGGCTGTGCCTTTCATTGTCAGTGCCGACAATTATCTCGCATCGCTTAATTCCGGCAAAGATGAATCTGCCGATGCGAAAGAGACTGTTGCGGATACGCTTGCTGCTGCTTCGGACAGTTCCTCAGCCCTGCTTGATCAACTCACATCGGAGACTGCCAATGTGGCTCGCGAGAGTTCGACAAATCCGTTGCTTGCCAAGTTTGTCCAAATCGGGTCGGGCAACAAGTCTGTTGTCGGATATGCCCGTCCGTCGGAGGTGAGCGAAATCAATGCTATGCTCGAGGTGGCGGCTGCAAAACGTGTATTCGACACTCGCACAGTCAAGTTCCTTTGGAGCGCCAAACCTATCGCCCTCGATATGCAGGACGGCAGTAAGATGGATGCTTACGAATTGTATGCTATTAAAATCGACAGCCGTGATGGTAAGCCCAAGCTGACCGGCGACTGCATCACCGATGCCCGTCAGGACTTCTCCAGCATCGGCGGCAACGAGGTCTCGATGACGATGAATAGTAAAGGTTCGCGCGATTGGCGCCGCATCACCGCAGACAATGTGGGCAACTGCATAGCCATTGTTCTCGACAATCAGGTCTATTCCGCACCCGTGGTCAATGGCGAAATCGCTGGCGGCCGCTCGCAAATTACCGGTAACTTCACCCTTGAAGAAGCCAAGGACCTTGCAAATATTCTGAAGAGCGGTAGCACGCCTGCACGTCCTGTTATCGTTCAGGAAGCCGTTGTCGGTCCTTCTCTCGGTCAGGAGTCTATCAACAAAGGCCTTCTGTCGTTCGTGTTCGCATTCATTGTGGTGCTCATCTACATGGTGTTCTTCTACAACCGTGCCGGTTGGGTCTCTGTGATTGCACTTATTACTAATGTATTCCTTCTTATAGGTATTTTGGCCTCCATCGGCACCGTACTCACCTTGCCCGGCATTGCCGGTATCGTGCTGACAATGGCAATGGCTGTTGACGGCAACGTTATTATATACGAGCGTGTCAAGGAAGAATTACGAGCAGGCTCAAGCATGACCAATGCCGTTGAAAATGGTTTCAAGAATGCTTTGTCTGCCATTATTGACGGTCAGGTTACAACCTTCCTCCTCGGTGTCGTGCTGATTATGTTCGGCAGCGGTGCCGTCCAAGGCTTTGCCGTGACACTTTGCGTCGGTATTGTCACCTCGCTGCTCACCTCTATCTTTATTACCCGCCTTATCATTGATTCGCGTCTTGACCACAAGCGCAAGATGAACTTCTCGTTCCCGTTTACGGAGAATTTCCTCAGAAATGCACATGTCGACTTCCTTGGACGTCGCAAAATGTTCTATACCATTGCAATTTTGGCAATTGTAATCTGTGTGGGCGGTCTGTTTGTCAGAGGTCTTGCCATGGGTATTGATTTTACTGGTGGCCGCACGTATGTTGTCCGTTTCGATCAGCCGGTCAAACTTTCGGATGTTCGTGCCGATCTTACTGCTCAGTTCGAAGATGCTCCAGAGGTTAAGACCTACGGTCCGTCGAGTCAGCTGAAGATTACGACCAAATACATGATTGACGATGACAGCGATGCCGCCAAGGATGAGGTTGTGAACCGTCTCTATGCTGGTACCAGCAAGTATTTCAAGACCCCGATTACTATCGACGAGTTCAAATCTACCGAGACCAATCCGCTGGGTATCATTCAGGTCGACCAGTTTGGTAAGGGTATCGCCCACGACAATATGATGCACTCTATTTGGGCTGTCCTTGGTGGCTTGCTTGTGATGTTTGTCTATATTGGCCTCCGTTTCCGCAGTTGGCGTTTCGGTGTCGGTTCTGTGGTTGCATTGGCCCATGACACCATCCTTGTTATCGGTATCTTTGCATGGCTCCATGGCCTGTTGGCCTTCAACCTTGAGGTTGACCAATATTTCATCACTGCCGTGCTGACGGTTATCGGTTACTCCATCAACGCTACGGTGGTTATCTTTGACCGTGTTCGTGAATACCGCAAACTCTACCCCAAGCGTGACCTTCGTACACACATGAACGACGCAATCAACTCGACTCTTGCTCGTACGGTCAACACTTCCGGCACTACCTTCGTCACCCTGTTGATGATGTTCATCTTCGGCGGTGAGGTCATCCGTGGATTTATATTTGCCCTGTTGGCCGGTGTCACTGTTGGTGTTTTCTCGTCGCTCTGCATCGCAAGCGCTGTTGTGTATGAAATTTCCGGAAAGGAAAAAACCGCAGAGAACAAGGAACTCGCATAAGACAAAATATAGTTTATTCGCAAGGTTTGAAGTTTTAAACAGATGAAAACAGCTCTGCTTATACTTGTTCTGATTCTTGGCGGTGCCTCCTCGCTGTACGCCCGGTTTAAACGGACGTTGGCCGAAGACGGGAATGCCGCCGATGGAAGCGAGACGCAGAGTTATGCTGGTGAGGAGGCAGGGGACGGCTTCTTTGATTTAGACAGGTTTGAACTTGAAAATGACGAGACCGCTCCTGCCAAGCCTGATGAGTATTTCACTTATGAGGCTCCAAAAGTTGAAGTGAAGACTAAACCTGTCGAGGTAAAAGGCGCCGACGATTCTGTACAACCTGTTCTCCAGGTGTTCGATTTAAGACAGGCTGTTGTTTATCAGACCTTGCTGAATAATCCATATATCACCCAGTAGAAAATAAAAAAAAATAATAATCTCTTTACATGTAAACGCAATGAGAATGTTCAGAAAAGTACTATTGACGTTTGGACTCTTGCTGCTGGCGGAAATGGCCGCTTTGGCTCAAGGCACGATGAAGGGTGTCATTACTGATGCCAAGACTAAAGAACCTCTGCCTTTCGCCAATGTAATTGCTAAGCAAGACGGTAAACAAATTCTGGTTGGAGTCTCCGACTTTGACGGTGTTTATACCATCAAGCCTCTCCCCGTCGGTAAGTATGACCTCGAGGTCCGTTCGGTTGGCTATGCTACTGTTATTCGGCAAGGCATCCAGGTTAAGGCTTCAGGCTTTACAGTCACTGATGTCGAGATGAAATCGGAGGCTCAGGTCCTTGACGCACTTGAAATCGTCGAAGAAAAGGTCTGCCTGGTAGTTCTGTTGAGAGTGTAGTGGCTGCAGTCGGTGGTATCGGATATAGCGACGGTGGTACCGGCACGGCACGTGGTGAGGACGGTATGGTTACTATGCAGGGCAATGTCCGCAAGCATACCAATGTCGTTATCCCCAAAGATGCTATTGCTGAAATCCAGGTTATCCTTGGTGGTACGCCTGCCAGCATCGGTGAGGCTATTGGTGGCACACAGGTCATTACATTGAAGCCGCCGACGAGCCAGTTTAAGGGAACTGTCCGCTGGGAGGGTTATATGGACTATCGTTTTCTTAACACGTTGGTCGTTTACCTGACTGGTCCTGTCATCAAGAAAAATATTAAGAATGACGATGGCTCTTCTATGGAACGCACTTTGGTCGGTTTCCGTCTGACGGGTCAGGGTCAATATCGTAATAACCCCTTCTACAGGCCGCGTGGATATCGTTATCAGATTGTGAATGACGAATTGGTTCAACAGTTTGAGCAGAATCCTTTGACGTATGATCCGTTGACTGGTGCTGTTAACTATGCTGCAGAAACGCAGCTTCATGCTGGTGACTTCCATGAGATAACCCGTTTGACCAAGAAGGATTTTTATGGCGAAAACGCTGCGTCGCGTGTGCCGGATCTTCAATATTACGGTGCTTATGTCGAGGCTGCATTTGATGTTAGGTTTTCGGATTATGCAACTTTAACTCTTACTGGCGAGTTCAGCGGCAGCCACTCTCCGAGCGCTTCGTTGTCGCCGCTGGGTATGTCTCTTTCTGGTTCTACGGTTGCAGAGAGTTTCTACGGAAGTATTACGGCTGACTTCACTCAGCGTTTCCGCGATGCCGAACCGAATAATGCTGAAGAAGGCAAGTCCTCGGCTCCGATCAAGAACGTGATGTATAATATTACAGGTATGTTTAGCAGAAGTGTGGCTAAACAGTACAATGAGAACTACGGTAAGAGTATAGACGACATCTTCAAGTACGGTTACATCGGTCAGTTTATTACGGAAATGCGTCCGAGCTACGAAAATCAAAAAATCGTTAACGATGGTATTGAACAGTGGGCGTTGGTTCAGAACAACTGGTATGAAGATGTAACTTATGTACATGGTTCGGAATACAATCCAATCCTTTCCAACTTTAATGAGCAGCTCTTCCACAGCGAAGAGTTTGCAGACCTTCAGCCGATGCTGTTCACTAAGGACTATATCCGTGGTTATCGCGGTTTATACAATGGTGACTCCCCTTCGTCAATATATGGTCTTTTGAGTAATGTCGGTATTCAGGGTGGGTCCTTTGCCAAGTCGCAGACGGATGCTCTTTATCTGCAGGCTAAGGCATCTGCCGATATCAAGGGACATGAAATCGAAATCGGTTTTCAGTATGACCAGCTGTGGGAATCTTCTTATTCTTTAAGTGCACATAGCATTTGGACCTTGATGCGTGACAATGCTAATAGACACATATCGCAGATGGATATTGACAATCCCCACTATAATCAGGTTGGATCTCAGCTTTATGTCAACTATGATCGTCTCTATGATGAAAGTCAACAGACTCCGTTTGATGCCGCTTTCCGTAGCTATTTGATGAGTATTGGCGAGCCGGTCGACCAGTTGACCTGGATTGATGTTGACCGTTATTCCCCCGATGATTTTGTCAAGGCTGGCGGTATTGATATGTTCTCTGCAAAGGAACTTATTAACAGTGGTAATCCTTATGTGTCATATATTGGTTTTGATCACACTGGCAAAAAATATAATGGCAAGAATTGGTCTCTCGAGGAATATTTCAATCCGGGAAACAGCCATTACATGAATCTGCCTGCATTCTCTCCAATTTATATGGCAGGCTACATTCAGGATAAGTTCTACTTCCAGGATCTTATTTTCAATGTTGGTGTCCGTGTCGACTATTTTGATGGTAACCAATACGTGCTCAAAGATCCATACTTACTCTACGAATCCTATACAGTTGGCCAGTTGAGAGACCGTATCAGTTCTGGAGAACGTATGATCGACAATACAATATACAGTGGCGCCGGCGATGATTGGGTGCCTTATGTGAACGTTGTTCCTGATGAGGGTAGCGAGAATGTTATTCCTTCGATTGTTGGTTATCGTGACCCCAATGGCAATTGGTATGACGCCAATGGTGTTCAGGTTTCCACTCCCAGTGCCGTCAATGGCGTGTCTGGTAAACCGACTCCTTACCGTACCCCTGCCGGACAGAAGACCGTCTCTGAGGGAACAGTCCATACAAATGGTGTGTTCGAACGTTATAAACCCCAGATCGTCGCCATGCCCCGTATTGCTTTCTCGTTCCCCATTGGTGATAAGTCTCAGTTCAAAGCCAGTTACGATATTATCGCTCGTCGTCCTTCCTCAAACTGGTCGGCAAGCTATCTCAGCTATCTTTATATGACTCAGATCTCTTCAATCACCAATCCAAATCTGAAGCCAGAACGTATTACCAACTATGAATTGGGTTTCGAACAGGCCTTGAATCAGTCTTCGGCTGTGAGTGCTTCTGCATACTATAAAGAGACTCGCGACCTTATCCAGCTTATCCAGTACAATGGTGCTGATCCAAACCCCAACTACTACAGCTATGACAATAAGGACTTCCGTACAATCAAGGGTGTCACTCTCGCTTATGACCTTCGTCAGACCAAGAATATTCGAATCAATGCAAACTATACTCTCCAGTATGCTGAAGGCACAGGTCTTTCTGGCACAACGATGACCGAGCTTATTAAAGAGGGTTATACTACTCTCAAGATGCTCAATCCTATCGGTGATGACCGTCGTCATGAGTTTAAAGCCAATATTGACTTCCGTTATGGTAGCGGAGCCAAGTATAACGGTCCTGTTATCAGTCGTGTCGTGACTGATTCAACTGGTGCAAAACGTAAGAAGGAGATCAAACTTCTTGAGAACTTTGGTATCAACCTTATGGCTGTCGCGCAGTCAGGTCGTCCATACACCAGAGCCTTCTCTAATACACAGAGCACTATTGTTGGTAGTTATCAGGGCGCTCGCCTGCCGTGGGGATTCTATTTCGACGGTGTGGTAGACAAGACATGGTTTATTAACGTTGGAAAACGTACAAAACGTACAACGTCGATTAATGCCGCAATTACGGTGACAAATATCTTCAACATACGTAACATTGTTGGCGTGTTTCCCGTCACTGGTAACCCTGAAGACAATGGCTATTTGACCGACCCCGAGACTCAGTCTGTCATCAATGCTTATCTTGATCCTACAGCTTTCCGTGACTTATATGCTATCTATCTGCGTAATAACACGTGGTATTATTCCAGTCCTCGTATGATTAAGCTC
>JAFVWV010000186.1 GCA_017501495.1 Bacteroidales bacterium
ATCCCCCTGTATATCAACCACCTCCACCTATCATCTCCTACTCTTCGCTATACCTCGGCTAAACCCGCGCTAAAAATAAATTTACTCAAGTAGGCAATAATATAGCGCGGGTAACGTTATGATAGGGCGTAGATAAGTAGCAAACCACAGGCTGTATGCCTGCCGACCGCAACGCAAAGCATGGCAAAACAGGTACATGGACCGCTTGGGGGCTTCGTCGGGAAGCTCGGACCGCTGATCGGCTACCGGTGGCGGGGGCGGTGGTGTGTGCGCACGCGGCCGCAGCATGTGCACAATCCGCAGACGCCCCTCCAGATGGAGCGGCGCCATGCCTTCGGCGAGCAGGTGCGCCTGGCCGCGCGCATGGCCTGGGCGGTCGATGCCTGCCTCACCCTCGAGGCACGCCGTGCCCACATGACCAGCCGCAACCTCTTCATGCGCATCAACCAGGGCTGCTTCCGCCTCGGCCACGACGGCCTGCAGGTCGACTACGCGCACCTGCAGCTCAGCCGCGGCCCCGTGGCGCCGGCCGAGGCCACGAGCGTCGCCGTCGACGACGACGGCGTGCTGCACGTCGGCTTCGACCGCAACCCGCTGCACCGCCGCTGCTCGGCCCACGACGAGGTGCACCTCTACGTCTACAGCCCCTCGGCCGGGGGCGGCTACCTCTTCAACCCCGTCCGCCGCCACACAGGCCGCATCGACGCGGTGCTGCCGCAGTGGCTCGTCGCCGGCGACCTCTGCATCTACCTGATGGTCAAAGACTCCAAAGACCGCTGGTCGGCCACCACCCGCGCCCCCGCAAACTCCACGGCCGATACTGACATGCCGGACCAAGAGGTAAAAAAAATATTCCCATATAAAGAAAAAAGCGTATCTTTGCACCCGAAAAGGAATATAGTAACCATTATAACCCACAACACCACTATAACCTACAACACAACATGAAAAAGAAAATTACAATTTTCGCATTCATTGTCATGGCCTTGGCGGTGCCGCAAGTGGCATCGGCCTACGATTTCAGCGCCGTGGCGCCAAGCGGCCAGACGCTCTACTACAACATCGTGAACGGCAACGCCGCGGTGACAAAGCCTGGATCTTATGATTCTCCCTACGGAGGCTACACACAACCGGAAGGCGCGCTGACCATACCCGCCACCGTCACAGTGGCACCACATACAGCGTCACCAAGATAGGCGAATACACCTTCTATGACTGCAGCGACCTGACAACACCAAATACATATTGGTAAAACTATTTTAGCATTTTTCTGTCATTATATTTTGAATTTTTTTGGCTTTGATACTATATTAATTTAAGTAGTATCAGAAGTTTAACTAAATTCAAATAATAATATAATAATAGTTTTCTATTAATACTATTAGGCAGCGATTCTCGTTATTCCAATACAAACCTTACTGGATATGAGAAAAGCAGGACGATTAGAACTAAACGAAGCCCAGCGGATGGAACTCGAAAGAGGATACCGTCTGGGAAAGAAACACTGTTTCAGGATGAGGTGTTTGGCCATACTCCTGAAAGCGGAGGGACTGTCCGCCGCGAAAGTTGGCGAAAGGACAGAGATGGAACAGCACACCGTGAGCAAATGGCTCAAGCATGCAGCTTAATTTTGACTATCTACTTAATTTGTGTTGATTAGATTAAAAATTGTATTTTTGCAAAAACTCATCACTATGAAACCTCTATTAAACAGTTTTATGAAACCGAAACAATTATGAATATTACCAAATTTCGTAACAGCTATCTTATTGACAAGTCTTATCGGCTAACACTGGTGAGCGTGACGCTTACGGCACTGGCGCCGCTTGTCGCTACGCTGGTCGACGGTCTCTTCTCGAGCAACTTGTTGGGCAACGATGCCTTCATCGCGGTGAGTGTGGCGCTGCCTTTGGTCAACGCGGTGAGCGTGCTGACGATGATATGCGAACGCGGCGGCTCGGTGCTTGCGGCGGGTCAGTTGGCCAAGGGCAACCGCGACAAGGCCAACCGCATCTACACGGCGGCTTTCGCCTCGGCGGTGCTGGTGGCGGTAGCGGCGGCGGTGGGCATCTGGACGAACCTCGACAGCATCGCCTTGGGGCTGACCGGCAGGCCCGAGAGCGCAGCATATGCCCGCGAATACCTGCAGGTGATTGTGATCTACCTGCTCATCCTGCCGCTAAACAACACGTTCAACGACTTTGCCACGCAGGAGGGCTTTCCGCAACTGGCCACCCGGGCCGTGGTTGCGGGCAGTGCGGCCAATGTGATGTTCGACATCCTTTTCATCGGTGTCCTCGGCATGGGCATCAGGGGTGCGGCATGGGGCACGGTCACTTCGGGGCTTATCAACCTGGCACTTATCGCGCCCTATTTCCTCAAGGGCAAGAGCCAGTGCAGACTGGCGCGACCGCAGGGCGACCTCGGCGCCATCCTCGGCGAGAACCTCAAGCACGGCTTCGGCTTCAACGTGTTCTTTATCGTGGTGAACGCCTTTATGCTGCTGGGCAACGCACTGGTGCTGAAGGTGGCAGGACATGACGGGCTGACGCTCTTCGATGTGTGCCTGCAGATACAGTCGGCCACCTTCTCGGTCGTTGTCGGACTCTGTATTGCCGGAATCTCGCACATCACCTACATGCGTGCCGGCGGCGACAGCGACGGGCTGCAGCGCATCATGAAAAACACGGCCCGCATCGTGGTGGGGTTCTACGGCGTGCTGCTGCTGTTGCTGGTGGCCGTGCCACAGCTTTTCCTGTGGTGCTTCGGTCTCAGCGGAAGCATCGATATCGCCCTGGCACGCAGGGTGTTCACCTGCTTTGGCATCTACTATTTCTGTTTCTGCGTGGTGTCGGTGTATGTCACCGTTGTGCTGCAGCTGGCGGGTCATGTGGCGGCCAAGATAGTGCTGGTGTTCACCATGGGCATCCTGGCCTATCTGGGCATGCTTGGCCTTTCGAAGGTCAGCGCTGATGCCATGTGGCTGGGAATGATTGCGGGCGGTGTGCCCATCCTTGTGGCCAGCTTGGCCAACGGCTACTGGGAACACCGCAAGCACCCGTACTATACGAAGTTCTCGTTGGTTGACAAGCTGCCGTCGTGCATCAAGTTCGAATGCTCGTTGGATTACGAACAACGCAATTATGACGAGATGAAAAAGTTGATGAATCTGTTTGCCGACACCTGCGAGATGAGCGACGAGGTGAGCGCTAGGATGTTAGCCACCATCCAGATGCTCGTCGACAATGCCCGGGAGCGCAGAAGCAGTCAGCTTAAATATCTCGATGTCTCGCTCACCGAGTTGGACGACGGCATCCAGATGACCATCAAAGACTGCGGCCGCCCCTACGACCCGGTGCACAACGGCATGGACGCCGCATCGGTAGGCGCCCGCACCGCCACCTACCGCTACATGTTCACGATGAATGTAACAACTATAGTATGGGACAAAACTCCAAATCGAACAAAAAAGGAGTAGAGACGTAGCGCGATACGTCTCTACATTTCCCAAAATTGACTTCGTCGAATCTGCGATTTCTGCGTTTTCTGCGAGAGGAAAAATTATTCAGCCGAGAACTTGCAAACCAAATTCCTGTCGCCGTAGGCGTCGTCGATGCGGGTGACGTGCGGGAAGTACTTGTCCTGAACGTCGCTCTTCATCGGGAAGCCGGCCTCTTTGCGGGTGAAGGGGAAGTTCCACTCGTTGGCCATCAGCATCTCGGCGGTGTAAGGCGCGTGGCTGATGATGTTGTTGCCTTTCTCGGCCTTGCCGTCCTCGATGTCCTTGATTTCCTTGCGGATTTGGCTCATCGCGTCGACGAAGCGGTCAAGTTCGGCGATAGGCTCGACAGTCAGCGTCAGTTGATAAACCAGACACAAGACCGTGTGCGAGACACTTACTATAAGCGTGCCGCCGTTGTAGGCTTCCGTGCTGGTATGCTTGCGTGGTTTCTCTATGGCGAGAAAACTACCCGTACCTACCGCAAGAACACGGTCCTTTTTGCCACTTGGGTGGCAAACTATATGCTGACCCAGCACCTGTTGCGTTACCCTACCGACTCCACCACGAGCAACATCAACCGTTGGGAGGCCGTCTATCGTAGCCTTGGGGACGAGTTTAGCCGAGATGAGTTGCGCAATGTCCTATCAGCCAACAACAGCACCACCCCGGTGAAGAAAGTCAGCCAGCAGTGGCGTACTTTATCCCTAAGGCGACATCTATAAATCAAACATTCTTCTGCCCGCCCGCGGCGGTTACGTCTCCCCCACCCCCACGAAGGGGTGATAAACTCCGCTGAAATAAGACATTGGTACGCAGGCGTCCCGCCTGCCGGACAATGGTACGCAGGCGTCCCGCCTGCGAGATAATCGCAAGCAAGATGCTTGCGTACCAAAAAAAACGCAAGCGGGACGCTTGCGTACCAGTACAAAACACAGTGTACACAAAAAAATATGGCGGATTCAAAAAAAGTCGTACATTTTGCAGTGACCAATTTACACAAAACATGACCGTCACCGCAACATATAACTCACTGACAATCACCCCACCCCGCCAATCCATACAGCCGTAGGCACAGCTGCCCCCCCCTCAAAAAAAATTTAGGTGACTATATATTTCTTTACACTTGAATTTAAAGTCTACATTCTAAAACGAATTGTAGGCTTTTTTTTTGCGTTGTGAAAAAAGTTTTTCGCATTTGAAAGAAATGTTGTATCTTTGCAGTTGGTTTACGAAGAGTTGGTAAACCATAAATTGTTAATAACGAAGCGTTATGCTCGACTTGCTGATAGGAACGTGAGAAATTTCTATGAGAATGCAAGGTTGGTATGGCGGTTTGCGCGTGTATATAGCGTGGACTGGTATCCATTTCTGCATTCAAGGTAATTCTCACGACCTCTATCAGAGAAGTGGCGTAAACAGGCCACGCTTCTTTGATGTAAAAACCGCTGTCTATTGGTGCTGGGGCAGTTAGAGGTTGCGCCCGACACGGACTAGGGAATGAAATTATGAATGTAAGACGATTAATGATGTTGCTTTTTGCATCGGTGGCAGTCTTATTTGTCGGATGTGAAAAAGAAAATGGCTATTCAGGAAGCGGTGGTCAACAACAAGCAACAACGACGTATGATGTGTATGTTCACGACATGACCGTCCCATCGACCGTCAGTATTGAATGTCTTGTTATTGAGTACAGCAACCAAAATGAGCCATTGGAAACCTATCGTTTCAATGTATCTTCACAAGAGGTGATACACAGACATTACACAGCCACTAAAAACTCTGTCAAGGTAAAAGTTGCTTTCAATGTAAGAAGTACAACTTCTTCACAGTCTGCGGTGATGTGGGTTCAAAAGGTATTCTATCTGAGTATAGGTGGAAACACGCAAGTAGAAATAACAGGCAGCAGTCCGTCTGGCAGTTCAGAACCTTAAAAAAGTTATGCAGTATGATGACATTGATTATTCTATTGGTTCTGCTTGCTGACGGAGCAAAATATCTTGGAGGTAGTGGCAAAGGTGGTCTTTTCAAAGACTAATTAAAGTCAGGTATCCATATTGGTATGCGTCTCGGAGAGACGCAATTTCAGTGATTCAAACATTTTAGGATAAATATAATATTAGAAGTTAACTTATAAAAAAGGCTGATGCACTGTATAAAGTACATCAGCCTTTAATATAACACCGACAGCCTTTACTGCTCGACGGCAGCGGCTATCTGAGCAGCCAGGGCAGACATCTCTTCGGGCGTCATGCTGACGTGGGTGGAGAAGTTGAGGTCGCCCGGCTTGTTGAGCGGCACAAGATGGATATGAGCGTGCGGCACATCGATGCCGACGACAGCTTCGCCGACCTTGATGCAGGGGCACACCTTCTTGAGGCCACGGGCAACGCGACGGGCAAAGAGATGGAGCTCGGTGAAAAGCTCGTCGTCGAGGTCGAAGATATAATCGACCTCCTGCTTGGGAATGCAGAGGACGTGACCCCGGGCAATGGGGTTGACATCGAGGAAAGCCAGACAATGGTCGGTCTCGGCTACACGGTAGCAGGGTATCTCGCCTGCAACAATCTTGCTGAATATGCTTGCCATAACAGAGCGGTTTTTAGCGTTCAATCTTGGTGAGTTCGAAGGTCATCTTGCCAGCAGGCACATTGACCTCGACGACATCGCCGACCTTATGGCCGAGGAATGCGGAAGCAAAGGGCGAGGTGATACTGATCTTGCCCTGTTTGAGATTGGCTTCGCTTTCGGGCACGATGGTGTAGCGCTGCGTCATGTTGTTCTTTGTATTACGGATGGTGATGATGGAGAGCAGGAGCACCTTGGAAGTGTCGATTTTGCTCTCGTCGAGCAGACGGGCGTTGGCTACAAGGTCCTGAAGTTTGGAAATGCGGGCTTCGAGATGGCCCTGAGCCTCCTTGGCGGCATCGTATTCGGCATTCTCAGAAAGGTCGCCCTTGTCGCGGGCTTCGGCGATGGCGGCCGAAGCAGCAGGACGCTCAACGGCTATCAGATGACGAAGCTCGTCCTTGAGCTTCTGAAGACCCTCTTCGCTGTAATATTTTATTTCTGACATGGTGTAATAGGTGTTTTTTTTACATGTTTAAAAATTAGGAAAGGCTTCGTTGGCAAAGCCTTTCCCAATCGGTTGTTGTCTGTCTTGAGGTCTTAGAACCGGAAGGAAGCGCCAATGGAATGGGTTCCCCTGAGCGGCGATGCCGACTGATACGAATAGTCGATAGAAAGACCTGTCTTGCTGTCGGAATCCTTCTTGTGGAGGGGTACGTCGACCGAGGCACCGGCGCAGATACCGTTGCGGGCGGTAGCAGCATCGGTCCAGAGACCCGGCTGGAAGACATAGCCACAACGCAACTGAACCAGGTTCAGCAGGGCGTATTCAAGACCGAGCGTGTAGTTGTCGCGCAGGAAGGCGTTGGAGGTGAAGGCTGCGGCAATGGTGAGGCGCTGGTCCCACTTCTCGAACAGGAAGTCGTAGGAGAGACCGATGTTGAGGCAGGTGGGAAGCTCCATCTCGGCAGCACGAGATTCGACAGTGAAGCTGTTGCCAGCATCGTTGATCATGGTCAGAGAATGGCCAGGACCACCAAAGCTCATGGCAGGACCCCAGTTCTTGAGGGAGAGACCGAACTTGAGTTCGTCGTTCTCGCCAGTGACATACTGGATACCTGCATCGATGGCAAAACCGGAGCCAGAGACATCGGCAGTGGTCTCGGTGGCAAGCTTGAAGACAACACCACCATGGATGGTGTTGGTGAAGCTGTGGGCATAGGCCACATTAATGTTCATATAGCTCGGCGAGAAGGTGCCGTTGACACCGGGGTCAGGGCTGTCGTAGGTGGTGACGGGAATGTCGCCAAAGCCAAGCGACATGACATAGACACCAAGAACGCCGGACTCGAAGATACGGACACCGAGACCGAAGGTGTTGATAGTGGCTCCACTGCTGAGGCCGTTCTTGCCACCATAGAGCATGGTGTTGGCATAGGACACCTCGATGTTATTGACAAAGGCAAGACCGGCAACATTGTTGAACATGGCATCGAGGCCACGAACACTTGAAATGTTGACACCACCCCAACCGGTGCTCCGCGTCCAGGGGTTGATGAGCAGTTCGGAGCAACCAGCTGTACCACGACGCTCGTCGTTGCCAGCCATTGCAGACTGGACAGACAAGGTCGTCATAATCACAACTACAGCAAATATTTTAAATATTCTTTTCATCTCTGTGATATTTTTGATGGTTTCTTACACAAATTAGAACTGATAGGAGTTGAGGTCGACAGGACGCATGGTACCAAACCACTTGATGACTCTCTCGCCGATGCCCGGAACAGAGACATGAATGAGATACATACCGCCAGCAATGGGAATACCGGTGTGGTTATGGAGATCCCAATCAAGTGTGGTCATGTTGGGAGTAGTGGGGCCAAGGGTACGGACAAGGGTGCCGTCGACAGTGTATATCTTGACATAGCAGCCTTCCTGCTTGCCGTCCTCGTTGACGCCAGTGGGCAGGTTGATGATACGCACCTTGGTCTCAAGCTGACTTGAGGTCTCGTACTTCGAATAACTGTAGTATGGGTTGGGAACAACGCTGATCATGTCAAGCAGCGAGTCGACATACGACTCACGTGCATTGGCAGCGGTGGCTCTGTTCTCGATAACGGCATCAGCGGCAGAAATGCGGAACTGATATGCCGGCAGACTACGGTTGGCGCTACCAATGCCGGCATTGGCGGCTGTGGTGCTGTTGGCCGAAAGCTCGGTGCCGTAGGGGGTACGAATGTCGATATCAATGGTTACATCGCAAGGAATACCGTTGGATGCACTCTCGCGGTTAAGCTCGGCATCGCGACCCGGATACTTGAACTCATGACGGGCATTGACAAGCGGCATGTTGACCCAAGCGACAGACGCATAGAGCAGGGCCAGCGAATCGCGCTGAGGATAAATCTCCTGTTCGTTGGCAACTACACCATGGCTGAATTTAACCTTACCGGACTTGGTGAGGGTGACGTTCATCAAACGATCGACAGAGCTAAGCATCTTGGCAGCCCAACGACCTGCGTCGTAGGACGGAGTGCGATAGCGAGTGATGATATTTGCATTGCCGTTGGCAGTGTGAATAGTGGCAAACGGCTGGCTGCAGGCATTCATGACATAGATATAGTGACGACCACCAAAGATATAGTTGTCGGAACCATATATAGTCTCGCTGACGGGATTCCACATCATGTCGCGACCATTGTACTGGATGAAGCGCGAGTCTTCACCGAACATAATGTTGAGGCGCTCACCAGTGGTAGTGTTGATAGCATATCCGGGGAACCAACCCATACCGTACTCGGAGATATAGGCAGGGTTGTTGGGATCGTTGACATCGGCGGAAACAGAAGCGTCTTCGCATGTGCGACCAAGCTTGTCGACAGACAGATGTTTGCGCATACTGAACTTGCGGGCATTGCCCTCGGACTGAGTGTAGTCGTCGCACATCTCAATAACCGGGCAGCGGGTCCACTTGGAGGTATCGGCAGTGAAGACGATACGCACACTGGGAAGCTGGGAGAGGTCGTTGAAGTTGATGGCACGGTTGAAGAAGTTGGTCATCAAGCTACGCTGTACGGTATATCTGTTGATAGACGAACGTCCGATGTCCTCAAGGCTGTCGAGGATGGACTCCTCAGGCATATAGTAGGAGAAGTTGAAGCCAGGATGGAAGGGCATCGTTGACACCAAACCATACGGAGCCCACATGCCATTGACAACGCCCTCGTATATCTGATCCTTATCGATGGCCACGCTCTGCGGATTAGCGTTTGGCTTGGCATAGGACTTGAAGTAGTCCTCATCAAGATGGGTCTCATAAATATTGTAGGGAGTGGTTCCGGACATGAATGAAGCAAATGTCTGACCAGCGAACTGCGAACCCGAACGAATCCAGTTCATAGGCATGGAAGCATCATTATCGGGAATACCGGTAAGCCACATGTTGCTTTGGTCGGCATAAGATATGGACGAATTGAGAAGGGCGCCGGGTTTCACAAAGCCTTCGAAGTAGCCAGGAATATACAGGTTGTCACTGTAGGCATCGACGTCGGTAAGATCCGAAGCAGCGGCAGTGGGATTGACCAATGTGATGGCAATACCGAGGTCGAGGAAGATCTGTTCGTTCTTGCGGGCAATCGTAAAGTCGGACCAGACTGTGTCTTCATAAGTCTCGACCGTTTCGCCAGTGATGGGATCGGTCGTGGTATGAGTGATAAGGTGTCCTCCGTTAGCATTTATGACGCACCAACGAGTATCACCCGAAATAGTACGGTCGGACGACGAGGTGTTCTTGAAGAGGATATTGTAATTGCCTTCGCGAATCTTAAGAGGATCGATGACTCTGACGTTGACAGGACCATAGTTCTCAGCATACTGAGGATTGGCTATGATGCAAGGATTTTCCATGTGCGAGTTATCGACACCGGAATTGGAAACAGCAGAGACAAACACGCCAGGAGCTTTGGCGGGCTGACCGTAGGCACCCATAAGTTCTTCGATGGAGTTGTTGGTCAGACGGAGCAGCGAGCCACCGTTACCATAACCCTCAAGACGAATGATATTGGGGCACATACCAAACTCAGACTGAGCAAGTTTTCCGCCATCTTCAACAATGGGATCGTGAGGAATAGCGGTAATGGGAACGATGCTACCGCCGCGTTCATTTTTACGACCGGCGAGATAGGGTTCTTTCTGGCCATCAAGGTATGCAGCCTCGGTCTGAGAATACTCTTTATAGCGGTTTTGGGCATAAGCAACAGCTATAAAGTAATACTCGCGATTGTTAACGAGGTTGGTGTTGACACCAGAGGCAAATTGGTCAGTAGTAATACGGAAGACATGCTGGATACCACGGTTGGCACCTTCGACCATAATTGAGCCAGAGAGGAGACCAGTGGCCGAATTGGTGGTGAAGTTGACAAGAGTTCCAATTGGCTGAGACGGGCTGGAGTTAACGGAAGTGGTACCATCGTCATTAACCACAACGCTGTCGTAGTAGTTCTCAATATCGCACTGAGCCACAAGACGAGCCTTGGTTATATCGCGGATATCAGCAATAGAGACGGATGCATCCTTAAGCTGATAAATCTGGTAGCCATCGAATTTGAAGCTACGCTGATCATCACTATAAGTATGTACGTTCTCTTTAGTCACGGGAACCGTTACAGTTTCGAAATGGGAGATAGTGTCTCTCGAAGAAGTGATGGAATCTATGACGCGGACAGAATAGGTCGTATCATAAGTAGTGGTGGTCGTATAGGTCTTTACAATAGCGGGATCGATCTCGGAATACTTTTCACCATAGTTGTTGGACTTGGGATCATCGTAGTGGAGATACAGGATAATCTCGTTTTTCAATTCTTGGCACGTGATGGTGGGGGCATCAGGGCCGTCAAGAACTTTGAAGCAGTTCTCGAACAGAGCCTGGCACACATCATCAATTTCACGGAGCATGAGGACAGACGACCAAGCGTTGCCGGAAGAAGCCTGAGCAAAAGGAATACCAACGGTAATGTAGTTCAAGGCACCGGGTTCGAGTGTGAACGGGCCAGCAGACTGCATGAAACGGCGGTCGCCAGGTGTAACATTGCTTCCGGAGGTGACTTCGGTCCAGTCGTCAGGATTAACCTCAGGCAGTACACCATCGGTACCCCAATGCCAGGGGTCACTATCGCCAGGATACATGAAGTCACAGTTAATTGTGGTTGTACCTGCGTTATAAGCATTACCGCCATAGGTCATACGCTGGTTGTTCTTCCAGTAACCACGAAGCAGATTGTAGTAGTCGTTAGCCTTGCTTGGGTCGCTATTATCACCACTGGTTGCGTTGTTATAGTATACAAAACGACGCATACCAAAACGCTCATCATCAATAATATTATTGCCAAAGTTTACACCATTGATGGCGCAGTTTCCGACAGCGTCGCCGGGAACAAAGTACCAACTGCGGAAATCAACATTGAAGAAGAGGTCAGCATCATCGGTAATAGCAATGGTATCGTAGGTTCCATCGGCTTTTTTGTATTTTTCGAGCAACTGACGAAGCTGGTCGTTGGAATTCTCCGGACTGAGAATATAAGGAATGTTAATCTTGGGATTATCCCTACCATCAGGATCCATGTAAGGACCCTGGAAGAAGTCGATACCGACTGCAGGGGGGATACCAGAATAACTGCCCGAACCGGGGCCGTCTACCTCATCGCCATTGTAGCAGTAACCAAGACCACGACGCACATCGCATCCGACATAGTCGTCATAACCATAACCGAGGTCCGGGTCGACCCACTGGCTGAAATAGGTCTCTTGGAGGCGATAAGTGGAGCGGTTGATAATCTCATAAGAGTAGAAGGTCATGTTGTTAATCTCATCATTCGTTGAGAAGGCAAAGGCCTGGGCGCGAATTTCAAGACCAATGGGAGAGCCTTTGGACTCCGTGTGAGTGTTACCCATGTCATTAAACACCCACCAGATAGTCTGGTCACCCTTTAAGACCTGATCGGAAAGGATACCGCCAGAAACTATACCGGCAGTGGTTTCACTCGTCGGAAGGGAGACATAGTTCTGACCAGGATTTTTTGCTTTGATTGTACGAGGGCAGAGCTCATTGTCAAAATCATAGTAAGGATAATCACCTCCCTCAGGGTTATAAACGCCATTACCATCAGCATCAAAGAAAGGAGCCAAATACTGGGTAAGATCATCACCGTCGCCAGTGGCCGGCCAAGTGCGGATCACCTCAGGGATAGAGGAAACATCACCCACAGCCGTGACCTGGTTATTCTCACCATACTCAAATTTAGCCATATGCTCCTGAACCTCGGCTTTGGTAATAATCCAATGCTTATCATACTTGTTGCAGGTCTCTGTTTCGATGGATGCGGTACCATTGATTTTCAGAGGGCCGGGCCAGTAATCGTCACCATACTGACCAAAGCACAGTGCAGCCAAACGGAGCTGTTTGTTGACGTCTGTACCACCAATCCACAGAGCTGCGCAATACAAGGGGTTGGTGTTGGCATTCTTGGGAACATGGTATTGAGCGATACTGCCATCGTACCACATATTACCATAGCCATTGATCAGAGCTCGAACATTGTTAATGTTAAGCTCAGCTGTACTCTGTGCGCGTTTACAACCTGCAGCCTTGCTCTGAACTGCAGTGTTTCTCGCGTTGGTTTTCATGCACTGTGTGCACTCTCGGGCCACAGCTGACCCGGAAATTGCAAATACCAGCAACGAAACCAATACAATTTTGCTATATATACGTTTCATCTTAATATATGTTTTTCAGATTAGAAATTATAAG
>JAFVWV010000187.1 GCA_017501495.1 Bacteroidales bacterium
GGAAAGATGGAAGTCTGAATTATTGACATATGCACAGACAATGGATTGCCAAATAGTAGCATTAGAAAAATATGTGAAAGATTATTGTGATAATCCTACAGCATATTTTACCCCCATTTTACCCATATACCATTCTTTGGACGGTTCCATGTTCGACAACTTGGACAAAGAAGACCTTTTTAAATTTTTAAATAAGTATTTTAAATCGAATAAAGAAGCTCATGCAAAACAAAAAAAGATAATTAACTTTACTCAAATTGTTAAATTCTTGCATGATCAAGCAAAAGAAGCGATGGTTTCATATGAAAGATATAGTCGTGCTTTTACAGATGATTTTGATTATGTAAAAATGGAATATGCAGGAGAACTTTATGCCGCAAGTTCACATGTTTTGAAAGAGATGCCTCCTCAAGTCTATTCAGAATTATCCATTTTATTTAATGCTGCGTTTACTGGAGATGCAGAAATCAATCCATTCGCCTTGGAAAAAACTTTTATAGACCCATCCATCGAATTGTTGCAATCATATGACAAGCAGGTTTTCAGAAAACTGAATGATAGTCTTCTGAAAATGAAGCAATCCATAGGACGGATGAAAGCCGGAAAGGCCAACATTAGGACTGCTTTTGTTGATATTATTGAACAGTATAAACTTAGTGAAAAGATGCTTGATGAAATACTGGGTTACTTTCCCAAATGATATTGAATGTTGGTCGTAATTCTTGTTTTTTCAAAAAGTTGGATTTGTTTTAGGGCAGAAAACGCGCCCAAGTTTGTTCATTGTTGAAAATAATCTGTCACATATCATATAAAACTCGTATCTTTGCATAAAAACATTGTAATATGAAATTACGACTAGATAAGATTGATGTGTCATCTAAAGTTGATGAATTTGCACAATATTTAGAAGCGGCTGATAGAATTATTCTGTCAGCAAAGTTTGGTGATGGTAAAACTTATTTCCTCAACGAGTTAAAAAAGAATAAGAATTTATCTGAAAAATACGAGTTTTTCACAGTATATCCTGTCAATTATTCCGTAGCAAACAGTGAGGATGTTTTTGAATATATCAAACGTGATATCATTCATCAAATGTATGAACGTAAAGAATTGGACAAAATTGATGTTGGTGCGTTCTTTAAAGCAGTGCAGTCGTTTGTTGATATTACATCGGTGGTGTCATTCTTGTTATCCTTTGTACCTGGTGGAGGTCTGTATAACAATATTCTTGAACGTTTCACTAAGGCAAAAGAAGAATATGACAAACAGAAGCATACAGCCGATAAGTATTTGTATTTGTTTAAAAACCAAAGAGGTGGGCTTTATGAAGATGATGGATATACAGAATTGATAAAAGAAACTTTGCGTTGGGTGAAAGAGGATCATGGCAATGACCACAAAGGCAAAAAGACTGTACTTATAATAGAAGACTTGGACAGACTTGATCCACAGCACCTATTTAGAATTATGAATGTGTTGAGTGCACACATCGATGACACTTCTGAACCAGACAAAGTGAGCAACAAGTTTGGATTTGACAATATAGTTTTGGTAATGGATTATGAGGCTACGAAAAATATTTTCCATCATTTCTATGGCATAGGTGCTAATTACGAGGGCTATATGAGTAAATTCCTGGCTTGTGAACCATTCCGATATAGTATTAGACAATTGGCAGAAAAAAGTTTTGTGGAAAATATTGGTCGAATACTAGGAATAGAAAAGTCAATTGTACATATGGATAATTTTATCAGGAGAGTATCTAAATTATCTATTCGTGATTTTAATAGAGTACGTCAATTCGACACAGCCAACCGATTGCTTAGGAATACTATAAATATAAATGGACGAAAGATATCCATGAGTATGCCGGTTTTTTCTTTGGTTTTAATAATGATAGAATGCAGATTAATTGCAAAAGAGATAATAAATGATTTGACTTCATCATATGGTTATGACGAAATGGAATACATTAAGTTGATTGTCCCAATATGTTTTTTAGCAGGGCAATGGCCGGAATATATTTCTCTTGGTGAGGGCACTTATCAAATTGGTTTGGAGGTCGAAGACGGAGTAATAATAGGATTAAATCATAGACGTGTTTACAATCCTAACGCAAAGAGTATTTCGATATATAATATAGAAGGGGCTTTGCGTGAACTCTTAAATGGTGAATTCAACGAGTATATCAATACTTCGTCAATATATTTGGATCAAACGGAATAATCTTTTACATCCAAATGGACAATTGCTTAATCACAAATTGCTTTGGAGACAGCGTTTAATAAGGGCGCTGTGCCCTTAAGTATTGCATATCAAATAGAAATGTGTTAATGCGTTTCAAAAATGCGTTTACTCCTCAAGATGATTGCATTTACACTTCTTGCACTCGGCAAAATGAGTGAACTTTTGGTAATGAGTTTATAAAATGCGTGAATGTATTAATGCGCTATTAGAATGTGTTAATGCGTTAGTATCTTCCCGAAACACCAACGAGACATCGCCGAAGGCTACATGAGAATAGGACTTGTTAGTAGGTTAATCCGAACAACCAAAGTGGCAACTTTTTGCCGTAGGGGTATTTTGTTTAATATGCTAAACAAAAATTTAAAATAATTGTTTAACGCGTTAAACATAAATAGTGATAAAGCAATATTCACAGGAGCATAAAGAAGAATGCATTCTGAAGTTTGTGCGGCTTCAGCGGATGAAGTGCATGGGGTCCCAGAGCTCTCGTTCGGGGTATTGTATGGGAGAGGAGGAGTGGATGCGCTTCAGGAGGAAGGCCATGTTGCGGCCGAGGGCTCGCATGGTCTGTATGCCTTCGGTGTCGAGTGCGGCCTCGCCTTCGGCTCGGCTGTAGACGATATTCCAATACTGCGACGTGACCATCGGCATGTGCTGCAGCTGGAACATCATAGTGAGCGACTGTAGGGCGGCCGTGGCGCCACCACGGCGGCAGACGGCAATACCGGCGGCGGGCTTGTTCATCGCGAGGTCGGAACGCGATTAGAACAGCCGCTGCATGACGGCAAGCATGGCACCGTTGGGCTGGCCGTAGTAGGTGGGTGTGCCCACGATGAGGGCGTCGCTCGCGGCGAGTTTCTCCGCGAAGAGGTTGCAGGGGTCGTCGTCGAAGACGCAGCGTCCTGTCTCACGGCAGCGTCCGCAGGCGATGCAGCCGTGCACGGGCTTTGCCCCGATGCCTACAATCTCGTAATTGACTCCGTTTTCCTTCAAGGTCTTGCCGACCTCTTCCATTGCGATGCGCATGTTGCCGTTGGCGTGTGCGCTTCCGTTTATCAGCAATGCTTTCATATCGTATGTTATTTCCGGATAAACCGCTCGTCTGTCTCGGGCTGGGCGGCGGGGATGTAACGGTCGACGGTCATGTGGAGGTCGTACTTCTCGCGGAGGGCGGCGATGGTGGCCATCATGGGGGTGGCGTGGTGACGGTCGATGGCTTCCTGGCTGGTCCAGCTGTCGATGAGTAGGAGGGTCTCGGGGTCGTCGAGCGACTGGTAATACTCGTAGCGCAGGTTGCCCTCCTCGGCGCGGATGGCGGCGACGGTGCCGCTGGCCGTCATCTCCTCGGCGAACTTCAGGGCGTTGCCGTCGGTGCCGGTATACCTTATGTTTACTGTTATCGGCATCTCTTTCTCATTTATTGTGATGAACTTTTTCAACTTCTCGTTGAACAATTCCGCCTGTTCCATGTGGATGAAATGGCCACAGTCTTTCAGCTCGGTATAGTCAAGCTGTGGGTAGAGAGCCCGCATCTTCTGCTCGTTGTCGGGTTCCAGTCCGCTGTTCTGCGTGCAGATGACCATTACAGGGAGAGAGAGCTGGCTGTTTGTCCACCACGTCCTTTCCACGAGGTGCTGCATGGTGCTGGAAGCCACATATTGAGGTGTCTCGGGCATCACCGACAGTGCATAGTCTGTCACCCATTGTGGTGTCTCCTTCCCAGCCAGTGACGAGACGAAACCGGTGATAACCTCACGGCAGTCGGGACCGTCGAAGGAGTGCCCAAACTGCTCGACAGCCTCCATGTACTCTGCTGTTTCCGTGCCGTCGTAGAAGCAATAGACCCCGTCGACATCCACCAAGGCGCCTCCGTGGGCGGTGGTCATCAGCGTGTGGCGGCACACGGGGGTTCCGAGGCTGTGGCCGACAAAGATCGCATCCTTGATTCCGTTGGCGTTCAGCACACCGTCGATGGCTTGGGCGAAGAAGTCGAAGGTGTAGTCTGTCACCGGTTTGTCGCTCTTTCCGTAGCCGGGCAGGTCGATGAACAGGAGTCGTACATCCTCGTCGCGGAAAGCCTCGAACTGCTTCTCCCAAGTGTTCATGTCGCACCCGAACCCGTGGACAAAGCAAATGGTCTTAACCTCCGTGTCGGCGGTTTTGTTCCAAATCTTGTAGTGTATCTTGACCCCATCGTCGATGGCGATATACTCCGATTTAACGTCGTCAAGCGTCTGTGGCTGGCGGCCACAACCGACCAACAGCATGGTGAGCAGCAATATAATAATGTTCCTGTTCATGTTGTTTGTTTAAGAAATCTCCGTGTGTTGTATGGACAGAGGCATGTCCTTCTGCGACAGATAGTACATATAGAATACGGCGGGCTTCGCACCCCGGTTCTTGCCGTGGGGCGGTTACTTCTTGACGAATTCGACGCGGCGGTTCTTGGCGCGGCCTTCGTCGGTGGTGTTGGGGGCGATGGGGGAGTGGGAGCCTTTGCCCACGGCGGTGAGACGCGAGGGGTCGATGCCCTGTTTCGCAAGGGCCGCCACGATTGCGTCGGCACGCCGCTGGCTCAGCGGGTCGTTGACGGCGTCGGAGCCCGTATTGTCGCAGTGGCCCTGCACCTCGAACTGCAGGTCGGCGTGTTCCTTCATCAGCTTGGCCACGCGGTTGATTTCGACCTCGGATTCCGGCTTGAGGTCGGCCTTGCCGGTCTCGAAAGTAATGGCATAGGTCACAATCTTGCCGTCGGTGGTCAGGCGGTCGTAGAGTGGCACGGCGCCCTGGGCGATGCGCACGTTTTTGATGAAGAAGCGGTCTTTCTCGTCGCAGTTAGAGATGGATACCAGCTTCATACGGGAGGGTCGCATCACGTTGGGGAGGTTCACCATGCGGGTGCCGTTGACATAGTATTTGAAGGCACGCTTGTTGAACGATACGGATACGTGGAGCCAAGAGTCGGCTTTGATGAGCGGGTCGAGGAGTTCTCCTTTGGCACTACCCTCGCGGTTGTCGCCTGAGGGAGACGCGAAGTTGTAAACGAGACTGGCGTGGTCACCCTCCTCGGAGGTATTGTTGAAAGCGGGGTTCATGTCTACATTGACGACACCATCGGAATATTCTTCCGAGTATAGCGACAGCCGAACCCAGTCGTTGTTGCTGCCGCCCAAGGTGGCATTGGACCATACGTCGAACTCTATGGTGAATTCCTCGGGCAGGTAATCGGCTTGTTTCATCAGCGGGACTATCTCGGTGTACCATCCAGAGAGCTTGATGGCCTGCGTCCCTTTGTGGTTGACGATTTCGCACTCCTCGCCGCCGAGGATGTCCCAGTGCGAGGGGAACTCGCCCAGCTTCTCATTCTCCACGGGGTCGTCGAAGATAATCTCGTCGCCGGGGACGAAATCGCTCTTGGAGTAGTTGCTCTCCTGCGCGCTGGCCGCCATTCCAAGCAGCAGTAGCGATGCTGCAAACAATAGTTTCTTCATGATTTATATACTTTTAAAGGGCGTGTTAATCGAGGTTGTCTTCTTTCTCCAGGGTGATGATGTTCTCCACAATAGAGACGTAGGCGTTGCTGGTGCAGACGGCGGAGCCGGTGGCCACGTACATCGATCCGTTGTGGGTGTAGTTGTCGGCCCAGTTGGCGTTGACGCTGGCGTGTACCTCCAGCGCGCGCAGCGCGGTGGCGAAGTCATCGAAAGCCGCGTGCCCGGGATAGTAGCTTTGGTCGCCAGTGCCCGTGGCTTCGTTCCATGTGATGATGCCGCCGCAATCCCCGGCGTTGACTTCCATGTCGGAGAGCACGCGCCGCTCGTCGTTGGCAAAGCGGATCAGGTTCTCCACGCACACGGCCTGGCTGGAGGAGCCCATGTGGTGCTCGTGCATCACCACGCTGCCCACGAGGTTGCTCCCGTCAGGATTGTCGCAGCGCAGGTAGCAGGCGTAGTAGTCGTCCATCGGCGACCCCTTCATAAAGGCGCGTACATTGTCTTCCTCGTCATCTTCGAATCTGGTGAACCCCATCGCCATGACGCGGCTGCAGGCCTCGTCCCAGTCGATGTCGACCAGCGAGCGCATCAGGGTGTAGTTCATCAGGGTGGTGTCCGTCTGGACGGTGGTGCCGCCGCCCGGATTCTCGCCACCGGGGGTGTCGCCGCCGGGCGTAGCAGGATTTGTAGGATCGTCTTCGCAGGCCACCATCGCCGTCATCGCGAGGGCGACCATCAGGATTGAAAATATCTTCTTCATAACGTTAGGTGTTTAAGTTATTAATATTCCACTTTTCTCATACTAAAAGTCTCGCCGTTGAAGGAGAATTCCATTTCCTCGCCATTGACGGTGAAGGTGGCTGTCCCCAACGTGTGGTCGTCGTCCTGGTCTTTCAGGGTGGAGGTACCCGTGCCAGTGGTCTCGTCGTAGGTGTAGGTGCCGTAGGCGGAAACGCGCACAGCCGGCTCGCTCAGGTGGTTGTTGTCGCCATAGACAATGCTGTGGTGCTTTCCGAATATCACATCCACGTATCTGTAGGGGTCGAGCATCAGCTCGTCGCCTTCGAAGTAGCTCCACTCTGTCTCTGCAAGAGCGTCGGTCTGCTCGGTGCCGGGGTCGGGGGTGCCTCCGCCATTGTTGCCACCGTTGTTGCCGGTGCCGTTATTGTCGTCGCTTCCGCAGGCAACTATGGCGGTCATCGCGAAGGCGACCATCAGAATTGAAAATACCTTTTTCATAATGAATAATGTTTAAAGGATTAATTAATAAATGAATTGAAAAACGTATAAACACAAAGCCCTGGACGGATGCCGTGGGCATCGTCCGAGGCCGTGTGGGTCCCGCATGAAAATGTCTGTCCTCCCAGTCCTAATGTCTTGTGTGTGTGGTGGGGGGAGGTAGAAATCAGCGTGCTGTGTGCGGAACGGGATATATGCATGTTTTCATCGGTTGTTGTCGTGCAATCGTCGTCGGGCGGTAGTTGTCCCGGGGAAAGTAAGGGTAGTGGTTTAGTGTTGTTTATATGGTTTTGTGATCCCTCTTTGGATCTCGTTTACGACTGCAAAGGTAAGAAGAATATTCGGACTGGCCAAAAGTTTTTTCACATCTGTCCGAATGGGTGCGGGCCGGCTACCGGGCGGGGGTTTCGTCCGGGTGCTGGACGGCGAGGGGGAGGCCGGGTTGGGAGAGGTAGTCGGGCAGCGGTGCCTCGTCCCAGCTCTGCGAAGTGCGGAAGAGTTCGGTGGTTACAACGGCTTCCATATCCAGGTCGGCATTCATGCTGCGGGGCGCTGTCTCTTCCTGTAGCGGGCGTCGGCGGAAATGAAGAGTCCGACGATGGGGATGAAGAGGTAGATGTAGCCCTCGATGCACTCGATGGCGAGCATGGTGACGGCCTCGAAGACCACCAGGAAACAGAATGCAGAGAAGAGGCAACGATGGAAGAGGTGCGTGCGGCGTGTGTCGACGACCAATTTTACGATGACCATAATAAAGACCACCAGATGGTAGGCAATCATAATCCAGATGCCGAGGATTGGCGCAAGGTCGTCGGCAATGCCGGCAGCGGAGGCGCCGAGGAGCATGACGGCGATAATCCAGTTCCACTCGCGCCAGTGTTTTTCCTGCAGCCCCATGCGGTCGCTCTGGTGGGCGATGACATGGAGCAGGATGCTGAACATGGTGTAGACCGTGAAACTCAGCAGCGCCACACCGAGCAACGACCAGCCGACGCCCACCACCTGCCGCTGGCAAAACCAGCCCACACACACCTCCTGGCGCCCCAGGTCCTCGTCCGTATATAGCGGCAGGTCGCCGGAGAAGCAGTAGTAGTAGGTGGCTGCCACGGCAAACCACCACAGCCCGTAGAGCAGCGGATAGAGGCTGCGGCGGTCTGTCTTGGAGATGTATCTGTACATGATGCGCATGGCAACAGCCAGCACAAGCAGCAGTATCGGTATGGCTATAGGATGCAGTCCCAAAGGATTGCCGTGGTGCAGACCCAGCAACGCCGGGATATTGCTCATCGGCGCGTTGGCATTGATGTATTCGGACAGAGTTGAGATAAACATAGTTTGTAGAAGTTTGAAAACGGCTGCAAAAATACTACTTTTTTATCAACCCACCAAATATATTTAATTATTGCGGCACAGATTGACATCTATGCCGCAATAATTTAGCGCACGCTTGTCGAGAAGCAGTCTACTTGAACAGCGCATCTATCTGCTCCTTGTAGGCGGCCTCGACGTTGCGGCGGATGAGCTTCTGCGTGGGTGTGAGCATCTTGTTGGCCTCGCTCCACGTGTCGGCCACGAGGGCGAAGCGCTTCACCTGCTCGGTGACGCCCAGCTCGGCGTTGTACTTGTCGACCACCTTCTGGTAGCGGGCCACGACAGTCTTGTCGGCTATCATATCCTGCGGCGTCGAAGCCTGCACCCCATGGCGGCGGCACCAGTCGCGGAGCATGTCGAAGTCGGGCGCGATGAATGCGGCGGCAAACTTCTGCTCGGCGCCGACCACCATCATATCCATTACGAAGGGCGACTGCTTCATCTTTTCCTCTATGACTTCTGGGTTGATGTATTTGCCCATCGAGGTCTTGAACATGCTCTTGGTGCGGCCCGTGATGAAGAGGTAGCCGTCGGGGTCGAAGTAGCCGGTGTCGCCGGTGTGGAACCAACCCTCGGCGTCTATGGCCTGGGCGGTGAGTTCGGGCTGGTTGAAGTAGCCTTTCATCACATTGCCGCCACGGCACTGTATCTCGCCCGTATGCTCGTCGATGCGCACCTCTATTTCGCGCATGGCGAAGCCCACAGAGCCAATCTTGCGGCCCTTCTTGTTGCTGTTTGTCACCGCTATCAGCGGCGAGCATTCGGTGAGCCCGTAGCCCTCGTAGAGGTCGAGACCCACGCAGGAGAAGAAGCGCGTCAGGCGCGGCTGTATGGTGGCGCCGCCGCTGACAAGCATATACAGCTCGCCGCCCATGCTCTCGCGGATGCTCTTGTAGACCAGCTTGTCGGCCACGGCCTTCTGCATCTTGTACCACAGGCTGAGCTTGCTCTCGTCGAGGTCGTAGCGGAAAGCCAGGTCGATGGCCCAGTCGAATATCTTCTTCTGCATACCGGTCATCTTCTCGCCCTTGCGGTAGATTTTGTCGTAGACCTTCTCTATGAACCTCGGCACGCAGGCCATCATGTTGGGGCTTATCTCCTTGCAGTTGTCGGCCACCTTGGCTATGCTCTCGGCATAGGCAATCTCGAAGCAGAGCCACTGGTACAGGTAGCCCATCATGCGCTCGTAGATGTGGCACATCGGCAGCCAGCTTAGGGCCTTGGTCCACGTCTTTCCCGGGCTTTCCTTGATTTCCTGCACGTTCATAATCAGGCCGCGGTGGGTCAGCATGGCCCCTTTGGGGGTGCCGGTGGTGCCGCTGGTGTAGATCATGGTGCACACATCGTCGATGGTCAGCGCGTCTTTCATCTGCTGCAGCCGCTGCGGCGCATCGGGGTGCTCAGCCTGGTAGCGGCGGCCCACCGCATAGATGTCGTCGAGGCTCTTGACCTCCTCCATCGGCACGATGGTGCAGAGGTTCTCCAACTGCGGCAGCTGCTCGCGTATGTTGCTTATCTTCTTGTAGAGGGCCGGAGTCTCGACCACCAGCAGGCGCACCTGCGCGTCGCGCAGTATGTAGAGGTAGTCCTCTTCGCTGATGGTGGGATAGATGGGCAGCAGCACGGCGCCCGTCTGCTGCACACCGAAGTCCACGTAGTTCCACTCCGGCCGTCCGGCGCTGATAAGGCCTATGTTCTCACCCTTCTTCACACCGAGGTGCATCAGGGCGTAGCTGATGAGGTTGGCCTTTTCGATGTATTCGTCGATATAGTGGCTCTTCCACTGGCCGTCTTCCTTGAACTTGAACACCGGGCGTTCCGGATGCAGCGCCTTGCGCCATTCGAGCAAGTCAAACAATCGGGTTGGTTCCTGCATAGTGTTTTTCGGTTTAATGATGGTTTATGTTCAGAATTTCACAATGTCGATGAGGCGCACGCCGTCGAGCCAGACGGCGATGCATCCCACGGCGCCGAGGTCGCCTGCCTCGTCCCAGTTGGCGATGGGCTGCAGGGTGCGGGCGTCGACAATCTCGAAGTATTCGGGTTCGAAGCGCAGTCCGTCGGGGCAGTCGTTGACCTCGTGATACGAGGCGAGGGTGTCGAGCACCCACTCCTTGACGTCGTCCACCTCCTCGTATTCGGCCATCTCTGCGGCCTGCTCAAGGGTGGCGTAGATGGCCGGTGCCATGGCCCGCGCGGCGGGCGAGAGGCGCATATTGCGGCTGCTGAGGGCCAGGCCGTCGTCGGCTCGCACGATGGGGCACGGCACCAGCTCTATCGGGTACTTTATCTGCTCCAGCAGGGCGCGGATGACCGCAATCTGCTGGTAGTCTTTCTCGCCGAAATAGGCGCGGCGCGGCTGCGACAGGTCGAACAGGCGGCGCACCACGACGGCCACACCGCTGAAGTGGCCCGGGCGGCGCGGCCCTTCCATCACCTCCTCGACGGGGCCGAAATGGTAGACCTCCTTGGGTTCGCCGTTCGGGTACATCTCGTCCACCGTCGGCGTGAAGGCGTAGAGCTCCTTGGCCTTGGCCTCGCTCCCCATCCGCGACACAAGGCCGTTGATCAGGTCGAGGTCGGCCTCGATGGTGCGGGGATATTTCTCCAGGTCTTCTTTGTTGTTGAACTGAATGGGGTTGACGAAGAGGCTGACGACGACCACATCGTTCTCCTTCAATGCACGCTCGATGAGCGAGAGGTGTCCTTCGTGCAATGCGCCCATGGTGGGCACGAGGCCTATCTCGAGGCCTTTCTCTTTGGCTTCCGCCACTGCCTGCTGCAGCTCGGCGGCTTTCAGTATCTGTTTCATGATTTTCAATCTTTGATTTCTTCGTATGGGGTGAAACCCTCGTCGTCGGTGTCGTCGTCGGTGCGGCGCCGGTCGAGCTCTTTGCGCTCCATGTATTTGTTGGGCAGCTCAAGCAGGTAGTTGACGCCCGTCAGCACCAGGCTGAAGAGTAGCGCCGAGCCGAAGCTGCGCACCTCGAAGCCGCTGACAATCTCCGACGCGAGGAGTATGATTATTGCGTTGATTACAAAAAGGAACAAACCGAGGGTGACGGCCGTCACCGGCAGCGTGACCACCACCAGCACCGGACGCAGCAGGTTGTCGAGCAGCGAGATGACCACCGCCGTGAGGAGCACGCTCCAGAGCGACCCCACCTCGACGCCGGGCAGCAGCCATGCCGCCACCATCACGGCCACGCTCAGCAGCAGTATGCGCGTCAGGCAGCCGCCGCGGCCGCTGTAGAATTCGAGACCCATGCTCATAGGTCGACCTCCCCCTTGCCTTGACGCACCAGCTCGATGCCGTCGGTGCAGTCTATAACCGTCGAGGGCTCGGCCTCGGCCACTCCGCCGTCGATCACCATGGCCACATGGCCGCCGAAGCGGTCGTGTATGAGCTCGGGGTCGGTGTAGTTCTCCACCTCGTCGTCGCCTTCAAGCGGCCGCACCGAGGTGCAGATGAGCGGCATGCCCACCTCTTCGATGATGGCACGCGCGATGTCGTTCTGCGGCACGCGCACGCCGATGGTCTTGCCGCCGTTCTGGTAGTTGCGCGGCACGCTTCCGGCCGCCTCCATGATGAAGGTGAACGGCCCGGGCAGGCAGCGCTTGAGCAGGGCGAAGGTGTCGCGGTCCATGGCCCGCACATACTCCGACGCCTGGCTCAGGCTCGAGCAGAGCATCGAATATTTGGCCTGCTTTATTTTGAACCCTTTGAGGCGCGCAATCTCCTCGACGGATTTCTTGTGCTCCATCGAGCAGGCGAAAGCATAGAGCGTGTCGGTGGGCAGTATGACCACCTCGCCGCCGCGCAGGGCATCGGCCACTCGCCTGACTTCGCGCACGTTAGGGTTCCCGTTATACAATTTCAAAAGCATATCTCTTTCTCCCTTTTCGGGGTGCAAAGGTACGCAATTATTTTCAAATCAAAGAAAAAAAGCGCTTTTTTTGTGCAATATTAAATGCAAAGCGCCGTTACTTAAAGCACTATGAAGACAAGAACCATCATCCTGCTCCTGGCACTGCTGATGCTCGGCGGTGCCGCCGAAGCCCAGAAGGTGCGCTTTGGCAAATACTTCACCGGCGGCACGCTGCGTCTCGACTGCTCGCGCGAAGGCTCTGCCGAAGGCGACAGCGTGTGGGTCAGCCGCTGGATCGACCGCGAGTCGGCCTGGCACGGTTCGCGCACACAGCTGCTCGACCCCTTCGACAACGGCGACTACCGCGTCGAGATGCGCGACGCCCGCAGCGGCCGCGTCATCTACAGCCGCGGCTACAGCAACCTCTTCCGCGAATACAAAGACACGCCCAAAGGCCGCACCGTCAAGGCACGCTTCGAAGAGACACTGCTCCTGCCCATGCCCAAACGCGCCGTCAACATAGCCCTCATGCGCCGCGACGGGCAGATGCGCCTTGTCGACCAGACGGTGCTGCCCTTCGACCCCTCGACCGCCAAACTCGAATACAGCATGCGCCAGGGCGAGCGCAGCGACCTCGAGGTGCACGGCGACCCGGCCAAGAAGGTCGACGTGGTCATCGTGGCCCAGGGCTACGACGACGAGAGCGACCAAAAGCTCCGCATCGACTACTACCGCATGAAGGAAATACTCTTCGGCAAAGAACCCTTCGCCAGCCACCGGCAGGACTTCAACGTCTACGGCATCAAGGGCGACGCCGAGGCCCAATACGGCACCTTCGGCGCCGACCGCTACCTGATGACCTTCAGCCTCTGGCGACTGCACGACCTCATCGGCATGACCCCCTGCGACTACATCGTCATCATGGTCAACAACACCACCTACGGCGGCGGAGCCATCTACAACTTCTACGCCGTCAGCTCGCTCCACACCATGGCCGAATACGTACTGCCCCACGAGTTCGGACACTCGTTCGGCGGCTTGGCCGACGAGTATGTCGACGAAGAACTTTCCTACTCGAACCTGCACCGCACCGCCTACGAGCCGCTGGAGCCCAACATCACCAACCTCACCGACTTCGACAGCAAGTGGAAGTCGCTCCTGCCGCAGGGCACCCCCATCCCCACCCCGCCCAACCCCAACACGCCGCGCACCGAATGCGGCCCCCTCGGCGTCTTCGAAGGCGCCGGCTACTCCGCCACCGGCGTCTACCGCCCGGCCGAACACTGCATGATGCGCGACTACGCCCCCTTCTGCCCCGTATGCTTGAAGCGCCTCGAAGAAATCTTCAGCCTCTACACCCGATGAAACCGCGCCTGCTGCTCCTCGCCGCCATGGCCCTGACGGCCCTCTCGGCGCTGACCACCGCCGGATGCCAGCGCGAAGTCTTCGCCGACGAGCGCTCCGTCAGCCTCAGCTTCTCGGCCGACACGGTGAGCTTCGACACCGTCTTCACCACCCTCGGCACCGCCACGCGCCAGGTGCGCGTCTACAACCGCTCGGGCAGCGACGTCGAGCTCTCCTCCGTCACCCTCGCGGGCGGCCGCGGCAGCCGCTTCCGCCTCAACGTCGACGGCGACACCTCGCTCGTGGCTCGCCGCGTGGTCATCCAGGACGGCGACAGCATCTTCATCTTCGTCCAGGCCTGCATCGACCCCGACGGCGGCACCACCCCCTTCCTCGTCGAAGACGCCATCGTCTTCAGCAACGGCCAGCGCCTGCCGCTGACGGCCTGGGGCCGCAACGCCGTCTACCACCGCCGCTCGCCACAAGACACCACCTGGTACACCCCCATCGACTGCGCCGCCTGGGACCACACGCGCCCGCACGTCATCCTCGGCTCCGCCGCCATCCTCGACGGCAACACCCTCAGCCTCACCGCCGGCGACGAGCTCCACTTCGGCCCCGACGCCATGCTCATCGTCGACAGCAACGCCTCGCTCCTCGTCCACGGCACAGCCGAACAGCCGGTGCTCTTCACCGCCATGCGCCACGAGGAATGGTACCGCGCACTGCCCGGCCAATGGCAGATGCTCTGGTTCTACAACTGCAGCCGCGGCAACGTCATCGACCACGCCATAATCGAAAACGGCACCGACGGCATCCGCGCCTACCCCGAGGCGCAGCTCTCCGTCAGCAACACCGTCATCCGCAATATGAGCGACGCCGCCATCGTGGGCCAAAACGCCACCCTCGACGCCGACAACCTCCTCGTCTACGACTGCTACACCTCCCTCGCCCTCATCGGCGGCGGAGCCTACACCTTCAGCCGCAGCACCATGGCCGACTACTGGAACTACCGCGGCAAGACGCGCGACACCGCCAGCGTCATCATCTCCAACTACTACCCCACCTCGCCCACCGACTACTACGGCGCCGACATGCGCCAGGCCGCCTTCGACCGCTGCATCGTCTACGGCAGCCACCGCTCCGAGGTCAGCATCGGCCGCATGCCCGACCTGCTGATGAACTACAGCTTCGACCGCTGCCTCGTCCGCGGCGGCGAGTGGGACGAAGACCCACTCTTCGAAGACGTGCAGGAAGACAACTACCGCCTCCAGGACGGCTCTCCAGCCGCCGGAATAGGATATCAATTCTGAAAATCTGAAACAATGTACGAATACTTCAAAGGCGAGCTCGCCTCGCTCGAACCCACACAGGCCGTCGTCGACTGCGGCGGCGTAGGCTACCTGCTCGAAATCAGCCTCAACACCTACGAGGCCCTGCGCCGCGCCGACCCCAAGAGCGTGCGCCTCTACGCCCACCACGTGGTGCGCGAAGACGCACAGCAGCTCTTCGGCTTCACCGACATCAGCGAACGCGAGATGTTCCGCCTGCTCATCGCCATCAACGGCGTCGGCTGCCAGACGGCCCGCATGATGCTCAGCTCGCTCACCGTCGACGAGCTGCGCACCGCCATCGCCGCGCAGGACGTCAAGAAGGTGCAGCGCGTCAAAGGCATCGGCGCCAAGACCGCGCAGCGTATCGTGCTCGAGCTGGCCGACAAAATCGGCGCCGCCCCGCAGGCCGCCATCGCAGGCATCGCCGTGCAGAACCAGGCTCGCGACGAGGCCATGACAGCCCTCGTCATGCTCGGCTTCGCCAAACCCGCCGTCGAAAAACTCCTCATGTCGGCCGACTGGGCCGGCATGACCGTCGAAGACATCATCAAAGAAGGCCTCAAACGCCTCTGATCCATCGGTCCAAGGCCCATTGTCCCCTCCGGGGACGCGAACAACCATACAATCACCCTGCATCTGAGGCGCCGCCCCAGACCAAGGTCCATTGTCCCTTACGGGGGGGGGGCGCGCTGTCAACCTCCAACCAAAACTTTAAACCTTAAACATTAAACCTTAAACCC
>JAFVWV010000188.1 GCA_017501495.1 Bacteroidales bacterium
ATATATCGTTGATGTATCGTTGATGTGCACTACCGGTGGGCAGGGCGATGAGCGGGAAGCGGGAGCCGAAAATATACTTTTTTGACACGGAGGAGAGATATTTTTCTTGTGTATTCGGATTTTTTTCGTATTTTTGCATTTCGATTTATAGTATAAAAACGATAAACTAACAATACAGAAAACAATGCAGAAAAGTAAAGTAGGACTTGATTTTGTTGAGGTTGAGCATGCGCGCGACGTGGCGCGCAGGATTGCTCAACAGGTGCAGGATTTCGTCGAAGATTACACAACGGTGGCCGTGGAGCGCACGCTGTGCCGCTTCCTCGGCATCGACGGCATCGACGAGAACGAGGTGCCTATGCCCAACGTGGTGGTCGAGGAGCTGAAAAGCAAAGGCCTGCTTGGCGAAGGCGTGATGTTCTATGTGGGCAACGCCATGGTCGAGACTGGGAGGAGCCCGCAGCAGATAGCCGAGGCTATAAGCGCCGGCAAGCTGGACATCAGCCAATTGCCCATACACAGCAAGGCTGAAATCGACAAGGCTCTGGAGCCTGTCATCAACGCCACCGTCGAGAGGGTGCGAGGCAACCGCCTGCGCCGCGAGCGCTACATCGAGACCATCGGTGAAGGCTCGAAGCCCTACCTGTACATCATCGTGGCCACGGGCAACATCTACGAGGATGTGGTCCAGGCCCAGGCCGGTGCCCGCCAGGGTGCCGACATTATCGCCGTGATCCGCACCACCGGCCAGTCGCTGCTCGACTATGTGCCCTACGGCGCCACAACCGAAGGCTTCGGCGGCACATTCGCCACCCAGGAGAACTTCCGCATCATGCGCAAGGCTCTCGACGAGGTGGGCGAGGAGGTGGGCCGCTACATCCGCCTCTGCAACTACTGCTCCGGCCTCTGCATGCCCGAGATTGCCGCCATGGGCGCCCTCGAAGGCCTCGACGTGATGCTCAACGACGCACTCTACGGCATCCTCTTCCGCGACATCAACATGCAGCGCACGCTGATCGACCAGTACTTCAGCCGCATCATCAACGGCTTCGCGGGCGTCATCATCAACACCGGCGAGGACAACTACCTTACCACCGCCGACGCCTACGAAGAGGCTCACACGGTGCTGGCATCGGATTTCATCAACGAGCAGCTGGCCTTCATGGCCGGTCTGCCCAGCGAGCAGCAGGGCCTCGGCCACGCTTTCGAGATGGACCCGCAGCTCACCAACGGCTTCCTCTACGAGCTGGCACAGGCGCAGATGCTGCGCGAGATATTCCCCAACGCCCCGCTGAAATACATGCCGCCGACCAAGTTCATGACCGGCAACATCTTCCGCGGCCACATTCAGGACGCCCTCTTCAACGTCATCGGCCAGTGGACCCATCAGGGCCTGCAGCTGCTGGGCATGCCCACCGAGGCCATCCACACCCCCTTCATGAGCGACCGCTACCTCTCGATCGAGAACGCCAAGTATATCTTCAACAACATGAAGGACATCGGCGAAGAGGTCGAATTCAAAGACGGCGGCATCATCAAGAGCCGCGCCCAGGAGGTGCTGCACAACGCCACCCACCTGCTGGAGACGATGGAGAGCGAAGGCCTCTTCACCGCTCTGGAAAAGGGCATCTTCGCCAACGTGAAGCGTCCGAAGAACGGCGGCAAGGGCCTCGACGGCGTCACCCTGAAGGGCGAGCACTATTTTAACCCGTTTGTTGAACTGATGAAAGGAAAGAAATAAGCTATGAGCGAAGGATTGTATTCGATGGAGGCAAAGGATTACGACAAAACCTTAGACCTCACCAAGATAAAGCCATACGGCGACACGATGAACGACGGCAAGGTGCAGCTGAGCTTCACCCTGCCGGTGCCCGCAGGCGCCGAGGCCGAAGAGGCCGCCAAGCAGCTGCTGAAGAAGATGGGCTTCGAGAACCCCCTGGTGGTCTACCAGAAGGAACTGACCGAAGGCTTCTGCTTCATGAACTGCTACGGCTCGCTGACCCACACCGTGGACTACACCAACATACACGTTCCCAAGGTGGAGAGCACCACGATGGAGATGAAAGAGTGCGACGAGTATATCCGCGAGCACATCGGCCGCAAGATAGTCTGCGTCGGAGCCTCGACGGGTACCGACGCCCACACCGTGGGTATCGACGCCATCATGAACATGAAAGGCTACGCCGGCCACTACGGCCTGGAGCGCTACGACATGATCGACGCCTACAACCTCGGCAGCCAGGTGCCCAACGACGAGTTCATAGCCAAAGCCATAGAGCTGCATGCCGACGCCCTGCTGGTGAGCCAGACGGTGACACAGAAGGATGTGCACATCAAGAACATGACCGAGCTGGTCGAGATGCTCGAAGCCGAAGGCCTGCGCGACAAGGTGATTCTCATCTGCGGCGGTCCGCGCATCAGCCACGAATTGGCCAAAGAACTCGGCTACGATGCCGGCTTCGGCGCCAACACCTATGCCGACGACGTGGCCTCGTTCGTGGCACAGGAGATGGTCAACAGAGGATGGAAATAAACAACTAAAAAACTATAAAAACAATGGAAAAAGAACAGATTAAACCTTTTATTGCCAAGCGCGCCGCCAAGGAGCTGCATGATGGCGATGTTGTAAATCTGGGTATCGGTCTGCCCACACTTATCCCCAACTACCTGCCCGAAGGCGTACACGTCGTCCTGCAGAGCGAGAACGGCATGATCGGCATGGGCCCCACCCCCGAAGAGGGCAAAGAAGACCCGTGGTTCATCAATGCCGGTGGCGGTTATATCACCCATGTGCCCGGTGCCTCGACTTTCGACAGCGCCACGTCGTTCGGCATCATCCGCGGCGGCCATGTGGATGTCAGCGTCCTCGGTGCCATGCAGGTCGATGAGGAAGGCGACCTGGCCAACTGGATGATTCCCGGCAAGAAGACCCCCGGCATGGGTGGCGCCATGGACCTGCTGGTCGGCGCCAAGAAGGTGATCCTCGCCATGGAACACACCGCCAAGGGCAACCCCAAAATCCTGAAGAAATGCACCCTGCCGCTCACCGCCAAGGGCCAGGTGAACATGATTATCACCGAGATGGGTGTCATGGAAATCACCCCGAAGGGCATCGTGCTGACCGAAATCAACCCTGAGTTCACAGTGGAGCAGGTGCAGGCCGCCACTGAGGCCACCCTTATTGTCAGCCCCGACCTCAAGCCGATGAACGCATGAAAAAGGTAATTATTGCTGCTGTAGCGCTGCTGTGTCTTGTCGGCACAGCAGCCGCACAGCGACATCTGGAGTACAAATGGCGCGGGTTTTATGCCACCGTCGACTTCAGCTATGGCATGAACCTCAATCGCGCCGCAGGCGACAACGGCATCGCCGACACCATAAGCGGCATTGGCATGGGCTTCAGCGGCGGCTATCAGTTCAGCAAAGAGGCTGGCCTCGGCGCCGGTGTGTTGTATTTCGTCGACGGCACGGGTGCTTTCACGCAGATGCCTGTGTTTGTAGAACTGCGCAGCCACTTCATGCGTTCGCAGCTGACGCCCTACACCGTGCTTCAGGCGGGCTATTCGCTGCCTGTCGGTGCCTCAAGCGAGGCTCCCAACGTTATAAAAATCACCAAGGGCGGCCTGTATTTCGGCTTCTCGCTTGGCGCTCGCTACGCCATTGAGCGTACCTTCGCTGTGGGTGTCCACGTCGACTACAAGCTCATGCAGTCCAACGAGGTGACTCGCAACTACGCCAACGGCCCCAAATTGTCGGATCCGGCAATAACCCATTTGCTTGCCGGCGGAGTAAGTCTGTATTTCTGATGTATCAATGTCTATGAGGGCGCGGCATCTCTTTGTAGGACTTATGGCACTGGCATTGACATGGCCTGCCGTGGGGCAGCATGTCGACAGGCCGGGGCTCGATGTTGTGGCTTATTATGACGAAAACGACATCGTCAAACAAGCCTACAGAGAATCGCCCTATTTCCTTGAATTGACGGGCAGTTGGAAACAGCGTGCAACCGACAGTTCGGTGGTCTACACAAAGAAAATCGAAGCCGAAAAGAGCTGGAAAGACTATCTTGTCTACCTGAATACCCGTTGCGGTCGAGCCTGCCGTGTCTACGTCAACGACAAGGAGGTGGGCTATGGCGACGACTCGCGCCATTGGAACACATTCTTGCTGAACAAGTATCTCAAATACGGCAAAACCAACACTTTGTCGATAGAGGCGATGAAGAATCCGGCAGGGGCGCTTCTTGAAGACAGTACAATCGGCGTCGGTTTGAACGGTGAGCCATACATTATGTTCAAGAACGACCCGAACGTGCATGATATAGGGCTTACGGCCGACTATGATGCAGCCACGCAGTCGGGCACGCTGTCGGTCGATGCTACGATTTTCAACAGCAGCCGCAAAGGTAAATATTATGTGGAGGTAGAGGTTTGGGACCCCGATGGCCGTCAGCTCGACCGCATGGGACGTTGGGCTTTGTTCGACAAACGCACGGAAGAGTCTGTCGACATCAGCCGCACATGGAGTGGGGTGGAACCGTGGAGTGCCGAGACCCCATCGCTCTATACGGCCGTGGTGCGTCTCCGCAACGAGAAAATGGAAGAGGAAGAGGTCGTCGGCCTGCGGTTCGGGTTCCGCACCGTGACAATCAAAGACGGAGTGCTGTTGCTCAACGGCAAAGCCATCACGCTCAAGGGCGTCACCTATGGTGTCGAGCATACCGAGGGCTACGCCTCACGCGAAAAAATGCGCAAAGACGTGCTTGCCATGAAACGCAACAATGTCAATGCAGTGCGCACGTCGCGCTATTCGCCCATGGACTCGTATTTCTACAGCCTGTGCGACCAGTACGGAATATATGTTGTGGCCGACGCCAACTTGATGCCTGCTTCATCACACCAGCATGTAGTGGCCACAGATCAGGAATTCATACCCATGTTCGAAAAAAGGGTTGAAAACCTTTATTCCGACAACAAGAACCACAGCAGCATAATCGTGTGGACGCTGGGCGACACGCGCGACAATGGTGTCTGCATGACGGCTGCATACAAGAGACTTAAAGCTATTGAAAAAACGCGTCCGGTCCTTTTCGCAGGGGCCGGATACGGCGAGTCTACGGACATGATATCGCTGGTTTCGCCCAAACTGCAGGACCTGAAGCAGGCTGTGTCGAAAAACAGCGAGAGACCATTTGTCATGACGGTGTCAGTCGACGAGGCCCACTTCAATGCATTGGAAGATATATGGCAGTTCGTAGAGAACCGTCGCAATGTGCATGGAGGATTCGTGGAAAGGTGGCCGTTAGGCGAGGTGGCTATGGCCGACCTTAGGCATATCTATAGTCCGGCTGACATAAAACTTTCGAAGATTACGCCCGACGAAGGCGAATTCACAGTATATAATTTGAATGATTTCTCCGATTTCAGCAACTATTCATTAGAGTATACCATATATACCAATCTGCGTCCAAACATTATATCTGGTGACCTGCCAGTGGCTATTCGTGGCGGAGAGAGCGACAAGGTGAGCATGCGAATACCGCAGATGGACCTCGCTGCCGGCGAGGAGCTCTTTGTACGCTTCAACCTTAATACGCGCAGGAAAGGGGGCATTGAGTGGCAGGATGGCAGTTCGGTCTTTGCAAAGGTGTTCAGTTTGCCGCAAAAGTCGGCCGCGAAACAGATGGCTCACATGGAAGGTACGGCTGCAGAGGATTCGTCTCTCTTGGTGCGTCTTGCATTTGACGGACACGAGAATTGGTCGATGAACATCGTGGCACATCAGAAACGCATGATGAACGATGGCGCCCGTTGTATGGACAATATGATAACCTACACAGCACCGGATGGAAGCGTCATGTGCGATGTACGCAGCACATATACGTTTTTCTCGTCGGGCGACATCGTGGTCGATTATACAGTTTCGCCGACTGACCGGGTCCGCGACACGTCGCTTTGCCCGATTGTTTTGCTGCCGCGCTATGGCGACAGCTTGACATGGTTCGGGCTCGACCGCGAGGTGATATTCAGAAAAAACAATTCAGGCATTGTTGGAACCTATACCCAAGCTGTCGGCGAAGGAATCGGCCGCAGTCAGGTGCGTTGGTGTGCCTCAAATGACGGAGGCAGCGGCTTGTTCGCCGAAGTACTGGGACAGCGATGCTCCGTCAGGGTCGAAAAAAATGTGGTCTGTTTGAGTCCACAGCAGAAGACGGCATCGTTTAGAGTGCATCTGCTTCGATATGAAAATCAACTGCCCGAAGATTTGTATGGCTACGACTATCCCAATACAACAGTCGGTATGGTTGAACCTCCGGATATCAAAGCTTCCGAACTGCGCTTCTCAAAGCCGCTCTCTGTGACCCTTTCTTCCAAGTCAAAGGGCGAGATCCGTTATACGCTGGATGGCAGCGAACCTGACGAAACATCGACTCTATACACAAATCCATTTGTGTTGACATCGACTACCGTGGTCAAAGCCCGTGTGTTCGTGAAAAACGGTTCACCATCGTTTACGTCCACGCACAAGTTCAATTACGACTATATTGTCAAGACCGATTTTTCTCGCAAGCCCAATACTCCATACAATAAAAATGTGGAGACCGCATTGTTCGATGGCATAGAAGGTTCGGTTGACGACTTGACACGTGATTGGCTTGGTTTCTCCGGTAAAAGCGTTACAACCACTCTTGAACTTGCCAAGCCGATTGATATTGATTATGTTGTTTTACGTTATGCTCACTCTCCGGCCACATGGGCTTTCGCTCCGTATCGGGTAAATGTTCTTTTCTCCAGCGATGGGGTGGATTATGGTGACACTATAGCAGCAGAGCTCGGGTTCAATCCCGCCGACGAGGGTGAGAGTGAGCCGCGAGTCGTTGAATTGAGAATACCTGTAGACAAGAACAACATCGGTTTTATAAAAGTCGAGCCTGTAACGGTAGACAGAATACCATCGTGGCACAGGGCCAAAGGGTTGAAACCATGGCTTATGGTGGATGAAGTGAAGGTTGTGGAGAAAACTGGTAAATGAAGGATGTGAAATGAGAGATAATAAAGGAAATATGAAAAAAATATATATCCTGTTTTTCCCGGTATTGTTACTTCTTGTATCATGTGAAGTGGAGTTTTCTCCGAATGCGGAATGGAAAGAGGTGCCGGTGGTCTACTGTGTGCTTGACCAGGATGATGACACCACATGGGCAAGGGTGGAGAAATGTTACCTCGGCGACGGTGACATATACAGCTATAGTTCGATTAGCGATTCTTTCAATTACCCCGAAGGCTATCTTCAGGTTGCACTGTTGGCTTATAAAAATGGTCAGATTGTAGATTCAATGCCATTTACAGACAGTGTCGTCGACAGGGAAAACGGCGATTTCGTTGCCACCGACCAGCCTGTATTCTTCTGCCGTACCCGAAATCGCCTTGATGTGGAAAACACATACGTGCTGAGTGTCCGTCGTGCATCCGACGGTTCTCTTTTGACAACCAGCCAGCCTGTCCCGCTTATTGCCAAAACGAGAGATCAGGTTATATCCAAGCCAACAAATACCCAAACATTCGGATTCTATGACCATAATAGTGGCAGTCCGACGGCGTTCTGCCGTATTGAGTGGCCCGCATTGCAAAATGCTCGTCTCTACCAGCCGGTGATCCGGTTCTATTATGTTGTCGATGGCGACACAACGTATATCGATCTTAAATGCAGTACGGTCAAAGGTACGGCAAACAGGGTATCATACAGCACCAACTACTCTCGCGATATGTTCCTTGCCGACGTGAAAAAGCAGCTGCAAGACGACCCCAGACAGAAGTATTTTGCCAAGAAGGTTGATATATACCTTATGGCCTGTTCTGAAGAGCTCAATGCCTACATGAATTCAGTGTCTGCGACAAGCGACATCGACCAATCGCACGAAGTGTACACAAATATGACGGATGGGCTCGGCATAGTTGCAGCCCGCCGGACTCACCTGTATAAAAGGGTTCCTGCCGATACCTCTGTCGCTCCAAATCAGGGACTCTATTACCTGCTGAAAAACCTCGGCATAAATATGCAATAAAACCATCAAAATGAAAAAAATATACAAATATTAAATATTTTATGTATTTTTGCATTTTTATAGATAATTATAATAAGGTTAAAAATCAATAAATTAAGCAATCAGATGAACATCACAAGAGAGAATTTAAGTGATCTGGAACTCTGTATCAAGGTTGATATCGAGGAAAACGACTACATTGAAAATGTCAACAAACAACTGAAAGACTACCAAAAGAAAGCTACTGTTCCCGGCTTCCGCAAAGGTATGGCTCCTATGGGGCTCATCCAGCGTATGTATAAGGGCGCCATCGTGGGCGATGCAGTTCAGAACACTCTGAACACCTCGCTGTTCAAGTACATCGATGACGAGAAGCTTCACATCCTGGGTATGCCGATGTCCAACGACGAGAAAACCGGTGATGTCGATTTCTCCAAGCAGACTTCGTTCTCATTCTATTTCGATGTTGCGATAGCACCTGAATTCAATGTCGCGTGGGACAAGGTCGATGTTAAGTACAACCAGATTAAGGTCACTGCCAAAGAGGTGGATGCCGAGCTTAACAATGTCGTCAACCGCTATGGCAAATTTGAGACTCCCGAAACCATCGGCGCCGGCGACATCGTTTACGGCAAGCTTGTCGAACTCGACAAGAAAGGTGCTGTCAAGGAAGGCGGTGTAGATACTTTCGTCAGCCTCAATCTTCTCAACCTTAAGGATGAAGAGCTGATGCCCCTTTTCGAAGGCAAGAAGGCCGAAGAGAAAATAGTGTTCAACATGGCCAAGGCCTTCCCGGTGGCCGACATTGAGCGTGCGCTGCATCTGGACAACGCTACGGCCAAGAAGTTCAAATCTGATGTCGAACTCACCGTCAGCGGTGTTTCCCGCATCATTCCCCACGAACTTAACGACGAACTCTTCCAGATGGTATTCCCCGGACAGAAGTTCAAAGACGAAGCCGCATTCCGCAAAGCCATCCAGAAAGAAATAGAGAAGGCCAACAGCGAGCAGAGCGACTGGCTCTTTGTGAACCAAGTCCGCAAGGCTCTTGTCGACAGCTTTGACGCCCCACTGCCTGAGAATTTCCTCAAACGCTGGTTTGCCAGCCGTGGTGAAAAAGACATGACCATGGAAAGCATCGAGGCCGACTGGAATGAGAAATATCTTCCTTCGCTCCGTTGGGAACTCATCGAAAGTAAGCTCGAAGAGATTCTGCCCGTTGAGCCCACCAGCAATCAGATTGTCGACTATGTGAAGGACATTCTCCGCCGCAACGATCAAAAGGTTGAAGGCGAGACCAAGGAGCAGACCGAAGAACGCCTCGAGAAGGCTGCGCGCAGCATCGCTGCCGACCGCAAGAACGTGCAGCAGATTGTCGACCGTATCTATGCCGACAACCTTGCCAAAATCTTCAAAGACCAGCTCAAGCCCGAGGTCGAGAAGGTCTCTGCCAAGGAATTCGGCGAGCGCGCCAAGGCCTAATCAGCTAACCAACTATAGTTTAGAGCTCATGGGACGGCACCCATGAACTCTAAACTTTAATAAAAATAAAAACACTTTGAGAAATGAAGAAGCTGTTGATGTCCCTGCTATTGGTGGGCGTGCTCGCCGGTGCGCGAGCACAGGACAACGCGGCGTATGCCGATAATACATTCTACCTCTCGCTTGGTGGTGGTGCTACCTATTACCTACACTCCAGCACTGAATCGCTCGGTGTGCCTGCGGCAGGTTTGTATGCCGGACGGTGGCTCATGAAACCGTTGGCGTTCCAGCTCGCCGCCGAGTTGGCCATGGCTCCGCCGTTTAAGGCTCCGGATGCCGGCAATGCAGTGTATCTTATGGGCAGTGCCCAGTTCCTGTGGGATTTCAGCGCCACATTCGGTCACGTCTATAACTCGACCGTCGCTTTCTACCCGATGATCGGTCTCGGCACCGTGTATCAGCTTGAGGGCGATGGCTATGGCGCCGACCGCGACTTGCAGGGTATGCTCGGTCTGCACGTGCCGGTCCGTATCGCGCCCAAGTTGGCTGCCTGGCTTGAACTCAAGTGTTATTTCCTGCCTTATTCGTTCGACGGCAGCTATGGGGCCAACTTTATGCCTACCGCCACTATCGGCCTCACCAAGCGCTGGTACGACACTCCTTTCGGGCGCCGCACCGGCTTTGAAACCCGTGGCCTCGGCGAAGACTGGTTCACCGGCTTCGGTGTCGGCTTGCTCTTCAATTCGTTTGAATTTGAGCAGGTCGGCAACTGGGCTTCCAAGATGTACAATATCACCGGCGATATGATGGTCGGCCGCAACTGGAGCGATATCTGGACTATCCGTTTCGAGCTTTCAGGCTTCTTCGGCCGTGAGCGCTACAACCCCGACACGGAGAGCCAGGGCCGTTGGTACACTTTCAACAGCCTGCATACCGACTTCATGATCAACCTCTCGCATCTGGCCAATTTCAACCGCGGTGTCAAGTGGAACTTCCTGCCGTATCTCGGTGCCGGTCCAGTGTGGCGCTATATCGATCCGGTGTTCACCCTCGGTGCCGATGCAGGTATCATGGCGCGCCGCTATATCGACAATATGGGCGACTTTTATATCGATCTCAAATATCTGATGGTTCCGCCGCGTCTGGCTGGCAGCACCGGAGCCAACGGCTATTTCTGGGGCGTCGGCTATCCGATGCTGACCTTCGGCTATATCTGCAACTTCGGCCATTCCACCACCCGCTACCGCATCCCGGTGGGCGCCGATATCAACTGTAAATAATCGTGCCTATGAAGAAGATAGTTATCACATTGCTGCTTTCCTGCATCGCGCTGACCGGCATTCGTGCCCAGATCGGCACCGACTTTGGCGTCAATATGTTTGTCACCCTCAACGGTGGTTTGAGTTATTCCAGGGATGTCAATTCTGAATTCAAGCCCGGTTTTGCCGGCGGTATCGGTGTCGGCAAGTGGATTCTCACGCCGTTGGCCGGACGTGTCGACCTCGATTTCATGACCGGCCCTTCAATGCGTTTGCCCGAACACACCGTCAGCTACGCTGCGGCCACCATGGAATTCCTTTGGGACCCCATGGCCACCTTCTCGCGCGTGCGCAACTGGGACCTCAACATCTATCCCGTCATCGGCCTCGGCATCATCTACCGTGCCGGCGACGGTAAGCTCCCGACCGACCGCGACGTCCACTCCCTCCTCGGTGTCAATGCCAACTATCGCCTCGGCATGGGGTGGGACGCCTATTTCGAGTACAAGTGTTTCTTCCTGCCCCTCTCGTTCGACGACGGTCGCACCTTCCTTCACACTGCTGTCCTCGGCTTCAACCACCGCTTCACTCAGTCGCCCTATTCCCGCCGCACCCAATTCGAGTCGCGTGCCGTCGCCGACGACTGGTTCCTCGGTTTCGGTATCGGCCCCAACTATTCGCTCTTCGACCTCTTCCACAACGACCATCTCGGCGGCCTCTCCATGCTCGGTGTCGCTCCCGAGGCTATGTTCGGACGCAATTTCAGCAATTTCTGGACCATCCGTTTCCAGCTCACCGGCCTCTCCGCCCATCAGCAGTTCGACACTGTACGTCAGCAGCCCGGCGACGCCTACAGCTTCACCATGCTGCATGCCGACGTGATGATGAACCTCAGCCATCTCTTCAATTTCAAACGCGGCGTCAAGTGGAACTTCCTGCCTTATCTCGGCGCCGGCGCCATCTGGCGCTACGACAACATCCTCTTCGACATGGCCGCCGACTTCGGTCTCATGGCTCGCCGCTACATCAATGCCAAGGGCGATCTCTTCATCGACCTCAAGTATCTGATGGTGGCTCCGCGTATCGGTGGCGGCACCGGTCCAAACAATGATATCTACGGTGTCGGCATTCCGTCGCTCACTTTCGGCTATATCTACAATTTCGGCTCGTCGTCCACGCGCTATCGCATCCCGGCCCACGCTGTTATCGACTGTCCGAGCTATTGAGCCTGCCGGCAACCAGCAATATAAAAGCCGACGCATCGTTTGTGCGTCGGCTTTTTCTTATTTACTGATTTTGAAGACCCATGCGTGGTCGAGCGCGTTGATTTCCTTTGCGCTCACGGCCGTCAGGTCTATCACCAGAGTGCCGTCCCTCTTCTGCCGCCACTTGAGTGTGGCGGTGGTGCCAAGCAGGGTGATGGCGGCGCGCTTGTCGAGTTTTGGCATTGATGGTATCACCATCTCCCGTCCCGGTCGTTCGAACTCGATGACGTACAGGTTGTCGCCGTTCTGTGTGAAGCACCGCACGGTGCGTTCCCACGAGGCCGTGCCTTCCCAGTCGGCATATACGGGCGTGAAGGTCTTGCCGCCGTCGCGGCTCCAATCTACATGAACCGTGGCCTCGAGCTCCCTTTCACGGTAGCGCACCTTCATGGCCAGCACCGAGCTTCCGTCCATGTGCACGGTGGTCTGACTGCGGGCGTTGTCGGCCCAGGCGTGGTTGTAGTAGAGGGTGTCGCGCCCCACCGGCATCCACACCTCGTCGTCGCCATTGATGCGGAGTATGTAGTCGCCCTCGGCGGGCGGGGTGGGGGTGATGCCGGTCCATTCCACCTCGAAATTGTCCACGGGCATGCCTTTCAGCGGTGCATTGCGCACCCAGTCGAAGTCTATGGCTGTGGTGTGCGGCATTGCTGCTGTGGTGCGAGAGCGGTGGCAGAGCATGTCGCGCACGGGCCAGGTGCCGTATATGGCTTCGCCGTTCACCTTCAGCCATTGGCCGAGCGAGCGCAGGCGCTCCTGCTGTATCATGGGTATGGTGCCGTCGGCGGCGGGGCCTACGTTGAGGGTTAGGCCGCCGCCGTGGGCCACGAGCTCGCAGAAGTGCTGTATCAGCTCGCGGTCGGTCATGTAGTTGTCCAGGTCTTCGTTGCGGTTCAGCCCGAAGCTGCGCCCGATGCCGCGGCATTCGGCCCAGGGGCGGTCGAGGTCGGCGATGCCGGCGCTGTATTCCGGAGTGCGGAATCCGTGCTGCGTGCCTTTGCCCCAGCGGTCGTTCACTATGGCGTCGTCGCCCACCATGCCGTAGTACCAGCGTATGAGGTCGGCGCTGTGCAGCTGTTCGGCGGTGAAGTCCCAGTCGCCGTCGGCGAAGATGGCGTCGGGTCGGAAGCGGTCGACCAGGAAGCGGAACTGCGGTATCATGTGCCTCGTCACGTATCGCTCCAGGGTCGAGTCCGGGTCTACGGTCCACCGGTGCAGTGGATTGCTCCATTCGGGCAGCGAGTAGTAGAAGCACATCCGCAGGCCTGCTTGGCGCACGGCCTTCGTCAGTTCGGCCACAATGTCGCGCCGCGGCCCGCTCACCGTGCTGTTCCATTGTGGACTGAACGGGTCGGCAAAGAGACTGTAGCCGTCGTGGTGCTTGGTGACGAGCATCACGTATCGCGCTCCGGCGTCTTTGAACATTTTGGCCCACTCCTGCGGCTGCCACAGCTCGGCGTGCCAGTGGTCGGCCAGCTGGCCGTACATCTCGCGCACCGGCAGCGAGGTGTCGGCGTAGAGGCTCATTATCTTCATGCGCCCGGGCTCGCGGTTCATCAATCCTTTGTACAGCCATTCGCTGTAGCCCTCTTTGCCTGCATAGGCCGGCACCGAATAGAGGCCCCAGTGGACGAAGATGCCCAGCTTGGCGTCGCTGAACCACTGCGGATAGCCGCGCTCGTTCAAAAGGTCCCATTTTTCCTGCTCCGTCTGTGCCATCAGGCCGCTGGCGGCGGCCAGGCTCAGACTCAGGGCTATGATGCGCCGTATGTGTCTGTTTGCCATTGTGTGTCCTCTTTTTTCGAATGCAAAGATACAGAATTTTTTTTATTTCGCCGGCTGAAACAGTTGTTGTCCCCCTCTGCCTTGTGCGGCAGGCATCGGCATCGCCGTCTGTCCCTGTTTGTCGATTATTCGTTTTTCCCCTTCAACGATACATCAACGATATTTCGACGATATGTCAACGATGAAAATCGTCGAAATATCGTTGAAATATCGTTGATGTATCGTTGAAGGGTGCTCTCGGATACGAAGAGATGCTGAATATGAGCCTTTTATGAAAGGCTGTTTTTGCGCAAAAAACGACCTTTTGATAAAAAATATTTTCCACTCGGGAGGGGTTGTTTTTGTCAAAAGGTCGTTTTGTGGGCTTCCGGTTGATGTATGCGTCGGGCTGACTTTATCCGACAACGCGGGCTATGCGGTCGAGGGCATCGAGCATCTGGGCGCGGGGGCAGCCGATGTTGAGGCGGAAGCAGCCCTCGTATTCCGAACGATTTTCATCGTTCGCTCCACTACGGTCGCGCACGCCGAAAGTGGTTCCGTCGTTCATGACCACGTGGGCCTCGTTGATGAAGCGGTCGGCGAGTACGTTGTGGGGGATGCTGTAGGCGGAAAAGTCGAGCCAGGCGAGGTAGGAGGCCTCGGGCAGGACGGCCTTGACTTTTGGCAGATGTTCTTGGAGGTATTTGTCGAGTGTCTGAACGTTCGCGTTCAGATATTCCAGCATCTGGCGCTGCCACTCCTCGCCGTGGGCGAAGGCGGCTTCGGCGGCGGTGAAGGCGAAGATGTTGCCTCCGGCCACGCCCAGTGCGTCGAGCCAGCCGAAGAAGCGGTTTCTTAGGGTTGCATCGGTGATGCAACATACTGAGCTGCCGAGGCCGGCGATGTTGAAGGTCTTGCTTGGGGCCATGAATGTCAGACTGTGGCGCGCGGCGGCGGGGCTGACGGTGCTGTAGCTCACGTGGCGGCCGCCCGGCAGGGTGAGGTCGGCGTGGATTTCGTCGCTGATGACGAGGAGGCCTTTGCGCTCGCAGATGTCGGCTATCTTTAGCAGGGTCTCTTTGCCCCAGAGGGTGCCGGCGGGGTTGTGGGGATTGCTCATGATGAAGACTTTGCAGCCTTCGGCGCGGCGTTCGAAGTCGTCGAAGTCGATAGCGAACCGGCCACCTTCGATTTTCAGCGGGCTGCACACCACCTCGCGTCCGCACCCCTGCGGCACGTTGAGGAAGGGCGGGTAGACGGGCGTGGTGACGAGCACGCGGTCGCCGGGGGCGGTCAGCGCCAGCAGGGCATAGCTGATGCCGGCCACGATGCCGGGGATGAAGTGGAGGGTGTCCTTGGTGGTGTGGATGCCGTAGTGTTTGGCCAGCCAGGCGGTGACGGCCTGCCAGTAGGCGTCGGAGGGCATGGTGTAGCCCAGCACGGGGTGTTCGAGTCGCCGGCGCATGGCGTCGAGCACGAAGTCGGGTGCCGCCCAGTCGTTGTCGGCCACCCACATGGGCAGCAGGTCGTCGCGGCCGTACATGGCGGGCAGGGCGTCCCACTTGAAGCAGTCGGTGCCGCGGCGTTCTATCTGTGTGTCGAAGTTGTATTGTTTCATGTTGTTGTCTTTTATTTTATTGGATGTGAAAACTGAGAGGCGGGGATTGTCGAGGCGCATGACGTTCACTGTGGTGTCGGAGCCGATGGCGAGGTGGCTGATGAGGTTTTGTCTGCCGGTGTTCAGGAAGCCGCATTTCTGCAGCACGCGGCCGCTGGCGGGGTTGTCGGGCCGGTAGTCGGCCCAGAGGGTGAGGAAGCCTTTCTCGTTGAAGCAGTGGTCGACGAGCAGCTGCAGGGCTTCGGTGGCGAGGCCCTGGTTCCACCAGGGGCGCCCGACCCAGTAGCCCACCTCGGCGTCGTAGGGGCCGATGCCGATGTTGCTCTCGCTGCTGGGGTAATAGCAGATGCAGCCGATAGGTTCGCCGCTTGCCTTCCGCACGATGGCCCAGGTGTGGTCGTTGGCGAGGAGGGTGCGTATCACCTCGCGGCTCTCGTCGATGCTGCGGTGCGGCGACCAGCCTGCCCGAGGCCCCACCTCGGGGTCGGAGGCTAGGAGGTAGAGCGCCTCGGCGTCCTCCTCGCGCCAGGGGCGCAGCTGTAGCCTTTCGGTTTCCATATAATTTAACGTCGGATTCAGCGAATTATTCTAAGATACGCAGGCTAATAATTTTCAATTTTCAATTTTCAATTTTCACCGCCGGCCAGCCGTAGTCCTGGTAGTAGCGGTAGGGGAGGTTGTGGCGCCGGAGGTAGTAGCGCAGCTGTTCGCGGCGGATGTCCTCGGAGAGGTCGTGGTTGGAGTGCATATTCTGGAAGACATCGTAGTGGGAGCCGAAGATGCGGCGGGCGCTGGGCTCCCAGCCGGCGCCGTCGAGGGCTTGCTCGAAGGAGGTCACGGTGTATTTGCCATCCGTCACCTCCAGCGACATCAGGCCGCTGTGGTTGCCGCCCGAGACGCACTTCAGCGTGTCGCCGCTCGGCGTGTACCAAAACACCCAGCAGTCGCACAGCACAGGCACATAGTCTGAATCTGCCTGCTCGGAGGCGACGACGCTAATGGCCGGGATGCAGATTTCGCCTTTGAGGTAGTGTTCGCCAATCTCGTGTACCAGGTAGTCGCCGATGGCGTCGCGTCGGGCCTGCTCGTCGCGGCAGATGGCGATGTGGCGTATGCAGTCGGCCTTGTGGCCGTCGAAGTCGGCCATCAGCCATTGGCCGTCGACGCGCTCCATGTAGAGTTTGTGCTCCTCGATGTCGGCGGTGGAGTCGAAGGAGCCGTCTTCCCACTGCTGCCGCACGCTGATGGTGGCCACGGCGTGGCCCTTGTCGGTCTGCTCCACGGCGGTGACGGTGTAGTCGGCTATTGTGCCACCGTTGCCGGTGACGAAGTAGTGGAGCCATTCGTGGTCCATGGCTTCATGCTCGGGCAGGTGGTTGAACATCGTGTCCAGCACGGCGTAGAAGTCCGCCGTCATGTAGTCTTTTGACTCTTCCCGCAGCTCGTGGTCGGGAATGTAGCGGCAGAGCTCTTCGGTCCGCTGTTTCAGTTTTGCTTCGCTGCATGTGCATGCCGCCAGCAGCAGGGCGGCAAGGGTGATGGTGAGTGTGTGTTTTATCATTGTTTTTAGTGTGTATTGTGGTGTCAAAAGGTGTTGTTATGCGCTGTAGTTGTGGTCTATCACGATGCTGACGGCCACGTCGGGCAGTTTGGCTTTCAGGGTGTCGGTCAGTTGTTGGCGGAATGCCTGTTCGTCGTGGATGGCGATGTCGGGCACGATGTCGACAGAGAGGCGGTTTTCGTCCTCATAGTAATAGAAGCCGTGGATTTGTACGATGCCATCGTGCTTTCCGAGAGTTTCGATGACGATGTTCTGTAGTGCGGTGCGGCGGTTGTCGCCGGTGGATACGGCATAGATGCCGATGGTGAGGATGATGCCGTGGCGCTGAAAAATATCGTCGGCTATCTTGCGTGTGAGGCCGTGGATGCGGTAGGCGTCGAGGGTGTCGTCGACACTGATATGCAGTGAGCCGATGAGCACTTCGGGACCATAGTTGTGCAGGGTGATGTCGTAGACGCCGTGGACCTCCGGGTATGCCATCACTTCGCGTTTGAGGTCGCTCACCAGCTGCTGTGGGAGCCGTGCGCCGAGCAACTCGTTGACCGGCGAGGCAAGCATCTCGATACCGGCTTTGATGATGACCAGCGAGATGAGGGTGCCGAGGATGCCGTCGAGGGAGATGCCCCACAGCAGCATGATGCCTGCCGAGAGGAGGGTGGAGAGGGTGATGATGGCATCGAAGAGCGCGTCGGAGCCGGAGGCTGTCAGGGCATCGCTTCTCAAGCGCTCGCCTTGCTTTTTCACATAGCGGCCAAGGAGCAGTTTGACGACGATGGCGACGATGATGACGAGGAGTGTCCAGGTGGTGTAGTGTGGCAAGGTGGGGGTGATGATTTTCTTCACCGACTCGATGAGCGAGGTCGTTCCGGCCATGAGGACGATGACGGCGATGATGATGGCGCTGAAGTATTCGATGCGTCCGTGGCCGAAGGGGTGCTTGCGGTCGGCGGGGCGAATGGAGAGTTTGGCGCCGATGATGGTGATGACGCTCGAGAGGGCGTCGCTGAGGTTGTTCACGGCATCCATCACGATGGCCACCGAACCGGCCAGCAGACCGACAGTTGCCTTGAAGGTGGCCAGCAGGATGTTGGCGGCTATGCCGATGGCACTGGTGCGTACTATGCGATTTGAACGGTTGGCGATATGGTCTTCGGATTCTTTCATATTGATGTTAGGTGATATACGGTTTATTCTTTGCTTCTATATGCTCCGTCAACGTGGCGGCGGGGCGATTGATTGTCAGTTTTCTTCGGCTTGCTGCACGGATAGTGGAGTGCCCTGCTGCGACAGGTAGAACATGTAGAGCACGGCGTCCTTTGCACCGCTGTTTTCTCCGTAGTGGACAGTGCCCACCATCTCTACAATGGCTTCGCCGGCATGGATGGTCTTCCTGCGTCCGTCAGTGCAGACGATGGTCAACTCACCCTCTGCGAGGATGCCAAGGTTCATCACTGGATGGTGGTGCAGCGGTAGCCTCTCACCTGCGGGAAAGATGTATTTTCTGCACACCAGTTCGGGACGCCCTTGTGGATAGTCGGGCAGCTCGGCTCCATCCCAGCTTTGGCTGGTGCGCAGCAGCTCGGTAGTCTGCACATGTGGCATTTCTTTGTCAGTCATCTTATTGGATTGTTGTGTTCGGGTTTGTTGTAGCGGCTCTCATTGCGGCTTTTGTGGTTCTGCGGCGGGTGTCGTGGGGTGCCACAGCAAGGTCGAGGACCTTGCCGATAAGCCAGGCCAAGAGGAAGTAGAGCACGGTGACGACGAGCAGCGGGAAGAAGGCGTCGAAGGTGCGTGTACGGATGATGTCGCCGGCGCGTGTAAGGTCCTGGATGGCGATATAGCCCACGATGGAGGTGCCTTTGATGAGCGTGATGACCTGCCCTTTGTAGACCGGCATCACATTGCGCAGAGCCTGCGGGGCGACGATGAACCGGGCGGTCTGCCACCGTGTGAAGCCCAGCGCAAGGCCTGCCTCGGTCTGCTCCTTGCCTACGGCCTGGATGGCGGTGCGGAACATCTCGCTGACGTAGGCCGCGAAGACCAGCGCGAAGGAGATGACGGCCACGGCGCTGCCGCTGAGACCCGTGCCGGCAAACACGACGTAGAACATAATCATCAGGAAGACAAGCATCGGTATGCCGCGCATCAGGTTGATGTATGCCGAGGCCGTGCCCGCTATCCAGCGGCGGCGGCTCATCCGCATCCAGCACACGGCGGCGCCCAGCAGCGAGCCGAAGAGGATGGCGCAGAGCGATATCTTCACCGTCTCCCACAAGCCGCCGGTGATGTAGCGCCAGCGGTCTTCGACCACGAGGTTGTTGTGCACCATCTCTTTCATCCGGGTGCCAAAGCCTGCAGATGCTTCTGTACCGTCCTTGACGGTGTAGGCGGTGCAGGCGCTGAAGTAGGAGCTGCTGAAGAGCATCTCGCGCTGCCGCTCCTCGGTGATGTATACACCACCGATAATGAGGTCGATGCCGCCTGCCTGCAGCGCAGGAAGGATAGAGGAGAAGGGGTAGTACTGCAGGCTGACGGGGCGGCCGACATGGCGTCCGAAGCGCTGGATCACCTCTGCCTCGAAGCCTCGCCACGTGTCGCCCACCTGGTAGGCGATAGGCGCCAGCTCCAGACATACGCCCACCTTGAGTGTCTTGCCTTGGGGTTGCGGTCCGAGGTCGGGCATTGTGGCCGCCGACGGGTCGTCGCACTCGCGCCAGCGGGCCACCAGTTGTTGCAGCTCGCCGGTGGCCGACAGCGAGTCGATGAAGTGCGAGAGCGAGTCGCACAGTGCCTTGTCGCTCTTGCGGAAGGGTATGCCGCAAGGCAGCGAGTCGTTGCCGAAGAAGGCCACGCGCACGCCGAGCCGCCGCATCTCGCCTCTGGTCAGCGAGCAGTTGTCTTTGGCTATCACGTCTATCTGGCCTTGCTTCAGGGCTTGCAGTTCGTCGCTCAAGGTGTTGTAGCGCAGCAGGGTGATGTCGTCGCGGCTGCTGAGGCGCAGGTCGTAGGCGCTGCCGGCGGTGACGCCCACCTTCAGCCCCGAGAGGTCGGCCTCGGAATGCAGCTCGCGCGAAGCCTCTTCCTTGGCACAACCCATCAGACACAGCGCCAAAAGTATGAAGTAGATTCTTTTCATGGTTTGGTTTCTATATTCCGATAGGACAACTCAGCGGGCTGGTGATTTCGCAGCCACGATTACGGGCCAGCCACAGCTGAGCGTAGCTGCAGGTGGCCTTGTATTGTCCGCCGCGGTGCTCGATCTCTTCTACGGCCCGCCGCACGAGTTCGCTGGCGATGCCCTGGCCCCGCAGGCGGTCGTCCACATAGGTGTGGTTTATGACGTAGATGCCATCCCTCTCGGGGAACGTCACCTCGCCAACCTCCTCGCCCCCCTCGACGGCGTATATCCTGTTCTTTTCTGTGATGTATTCCATTGTGAATGAGTTATTGTGTTATTGCGTTAATGCGTAGGTGTGTTTATTCATTTGTGTTTGTTGTATAGGGCGTTTCGTCCGGCGGCTGTCATCAGTCCTTGGAGTTCCAGCTCTTGGCAGCGGCGGATGTTGAGGTCTGTCCAGTGGCTGTTTTTGCGGCGCGGCGAGATGCGCTGTGCCAGCCGTCCGTCGGGCATCTTCTTGACGGTGGAGTCTATCCACCCGAAGCACAACGCCTCCAACACCACCTCGACATACGGCAGTGCCCCTGCCATAACCACCTTCCCCCGATAACAGGCCACCCAGCATTCCCCCTCCTGTCCGTGGTTCTCCTCCAGCCACCGCCGCAGCCCTGCCCGGTCCTCGAATGTCATCAGGTTCCGTATCTCCATTTAATCTACCTTTTATAATTTAGCATTCCCGTAATTTCGCAGCCACAATAGTTGCAGTATTGTTGTTCATTTTATGAATTATTTCAGGCTGCAAAGATACGAATTCTTCGGGGACTGGCAAAACTATTTTTCAGAATGTGACTGGAAGGTGCACGGTACCGGCTATACTTCATCCGCAACCGTGCAATGGCGTTGATGGCAGAAAACTGGATGGAATTCAATATTTTTTCGTATTTTTGCAGTCGAAATAAGCCAACAGGGAAAAACTTTAATATTATATAATATGAAGAGAACAATCAAGTTACTGGCACTTGTGGCCATGGCGGCGGGGGTGACTTTTGCCTCGTGCCAGAAAGAGGAAAACGACAATGTCGTCAACGCAGACAATGTGGAATGGGTCGATCTGGGACTCCCCTCGGGCCTGCTGTGGGCCAAGTGCAATCTCGGCGCCAATGCACCCGAGGAGTACGGCGACTACTACGCCTGGGGCGAGACCCAGCCGAAGGAGGTCTACTCCTGGAGCGCCTACAAGTATTGCACCGTCGATGCCGATGGCGAGCTGCAGACCCTGACCAAGTATAACTTCTCGGCCGACTACGGCACACCCGACAGCCTCTTCACCCTTGAGGCCATGGACGATGCCGCCACGGCGGCCCTCGGCAACGGTGCACGTATGCCTACATCCGCCGACTGGGAGGAACTCATCCGCAACACTACCGTTCAGTGGGACACCGTGAACGGCATCGGCGGTCGCACGTTTACCGCCGACAACGGCAACAGCATCTTCCTGCCCGCCGCCGGCTACCATAAAGACACTTCCATGGCACTCGTTGGAAAAAGCGGTGGCTATTGGGCTTCGACGCTTTCCAGCTACGACCCCTGTATGCCGGAATACGTCCAATTCGGCAAGAACAGTATGAATGTGCTTTTCGGTACTCTCCGAAAATCGGGGCAATCGGTACGCGCCGTGCGTAAGTAACAACAACAAAAAATGCCAGCGGCCCACAGTGAATCTGCGGGCCGCTGACTTTATGTGTTTAGATGGTGGCTACTTTATCTCTATCCCGCCGAAGTTGCAGTGTCCTTTGAGGTAGAGGGCCTTGGCTCCGTCGGTGGGCTGGGTGCAGCAGTCGCAGTCGACGCCGGCGAAGGTCGTGTCGATGCCATTATTGATGCAGACGCCTTTTGGAATACGGATCTGGATGCCGCCGAAACTGCAGTCGACGCTGATGACGGCACCGTCGCGCAGGTCGGCATTGCGCAGGTCGAGCCCCACGAAGCCGAAGCTGACGTGCACGTCGGCCCCCTCGAAAGTCTGGCCGTCGTAGCTGTATTCCTGCTTGCCAAAGGATACGTCGATATTGTGCAGCTTGCCGCCGCTGGCTACGACGGGCACATTCTGTTCCTTGGTGATTCTTTGGTCAAAGTGCTTCCTATTGTTGAAGAACAGGAGCGCCACGCCCCATACTATGGCCACGAGGCAGAGCATATACTTCCAGATGTCGTTCCACGGGATGATGCCGCGAGCGGCCAGAAGCAGCAGTATGCCGATGCCGCAGCCGATGATGGCTCCGGCCTTGTGGCGGTCGCTGAAGATGTTGACGAAGCAGGGGATGATGACGAAGAAGGCCCACCAGCCTTCGAGGCTGATGCTGATAACATTGAGTAGCTCGAGTGTCCACACGATGCCGAAGGCCACGAGGGCTATGCCGCCAATGATTTTGCTGGTGCGTTTCATTCTTTCACTTTTTATAATGCGAGGAGCAGACCCTGAGGGGCTGCTCCTCGCTTGTGATTATTCTTGCTGAAATGCTATTATTTCTGCATGGTCTTCAGGCGCTCGGTGAGCATGGGGACGATCTTGTGGAGGTCGCCCACGATGCCGAGGTCGGCCACCTGGAAGATGGGGGCGAACTTGTCCTTGTTGATGGCGATGATGAGTTCGCTCTCCTCCATGCCGGCGAGGTGCTGGATGGCGCCGCTGATGCCGCAGGCCATGTAGAGGGCGGGACGGACGGTCTTGCCGGTCTGGCCCACCTGGCGGCTGGCGTCCATGACGCCGGCGTCGACCATGGCACGGCTGCTGCTGACCTCACCACCGAGTTCGGCGGCCAGGGCCTGGAGCTTGGCGAAGCCGTCCTTGGTGCCTACGCCGCGGCCACCGCTGACGAGGACTTTGGCCTCGCTGATGTCGGTGACGGTCTTCTCTTCCTTGACGGTCTTGACGAGCTTCACGCGGGCAATCTTCTTTTCATCGAAGTTGACCTTGAAGTCGACGACCTCGCCCTTGCGGCTCTTGTCGGCGGCCATTTTCTGCATGACGCCGGGGCGGACGGTGCTCATCTGCGGGCGGTTGTTCTTGCAGAGGATGGTGGCCATGAGGTTGCCGCCGAAGGCGGGACGGGTCATACGGAACTCGTGGGCTTCGTCGTCGCTGATTTCCAGCTTGGTGGCATCGGCGGTGAGGCCGGTGCGGTTGCGGGCGCTGACGCGGGGACCGAGGTCGCGGCCGATGGTGGTGGCGCCGATGAGCATGATGCTCGGTTTCTCGCTCTCGATGATGGCGGTGATAGCCTCGGTGTAAGGCTCGGTCATGTAGTCCTTCAGCAGGTCGTGGTCGACAACCATGACCTTGTCGGCACCGTGCTCGATGAGGGTGGGGGCGAGACCTTTGATGTCCTTGCCGAGGAGCATGGCGACGACCTTCTCCTGGTTGGCGTCGGCCAGTTCGCGGGCTTTGCCCAGCAGCTCGAGGGCCACATTCTGCAGTTTGCCGTTGCGCTGTTCGGCAAACACGTATACGTCTTTATAATCTGCTAAGTTCATAATCTTGATTGTGTTATTGTGTTAGTGCGTTATTGCGTTAGTGTCATGCAACACAAATCCGCGTCAGCCACTTACGCATTCACGCATTCACACATTTACGCATTATTAAATGATATGTTTCTCCTTGAGTTTGTTCACAATCAGTTCCACAGCCTCCTCTGGGCTGACCTCGAAGGTCTGGCCGGCGGGTTTGAGCTGCTTGGGGAACGACTTGAAGACGCTCGTGGGCGAACCGGCTTTGCCGATGTGGTCCTCGGGCACGTTGATGCGGTCGGCGCCCCACACCTCGACTTCCTTGTCGAAGGCGGTGACGATGCCGGCCACGCTCATATAGCGCGGGTGGACGCTGGAGGCCAGGGCGGTGACCACGCAGGGAGCCTGCATCTCAAGGATCTGGTAGCCGTCCTCGAGCTGTTTCTTGATGGTGAAGGTCTTGGTGGCCTCGTCGTACTGGAGGTCTTCCATGTAGGAGACCTGCGGCAGGTCGAGGTGCTCGGCAATCTGGGGACCCACCTGGGCGGTGTCGCCGTCGATGGCCTGGCGGCCGGTGATGACGAGGTCGAAGTCCATGGTGCGCAGCGCGCCGGCGATGGCGCTACTGGTGGCCAGCGTATCGGCGCCGCCGAGCTTGCGGTCGGTGAGCAGGATGGCGCGGTCGACACCCATGGCGAGGGCTTCGCGCAGGATGGCCTCGGCCTGGGGCAGACCCATGGTGATGACGGTCACGTGGGCGCCGAATTTGTCCTTCAGCTGCAGGGCGTACTCGAGGCCGCCCTTGTCGTCGGGGTTCATAATCGAGGGCACGCCCTCGCGGATAAGCGTACCGGTCTGCGGGTTGATCTTCACCTCGGTGGTGTCCGGCACTTGTTTTATGCAAACTACGATGTTCATTCTTTTGTAAGGTTTAAGGTTTACGGTTTACGGTTTAAGGCTTTGTTTGTCATCGGGAGCCGCGTAGCCCCCTTAAACATTAAACCTTAAACATTAAACCCTCAATCATTATTTGAAAAGTTTTCCGGCGATAACCATGCGCTGGACCTCGGAGGTGCCCTCGTAGATCTCGGTGATCTTGGCGTCGCGCATCATGCGCTCCACCGGGTACTCGCGGGTGTAGCCGTAGCCGCCGTGGAACTGGACGGCCTTGGTGGTGACTTCCATGGCGGTCTCGGCGCTGAAGAGCTTGGCCATGGCGGCGTCGGCGGAGTAGGGGATGCCGTGGTCTTTCTTGTAGTGGGCGCTGCGGCAGAGCAGGCGGGCGGCCTGCACCTTGGTCTCGAGGTCGGCCATCTGGAACTGCGTGTTCTGGAACTGGCTGATCGAGCGGCCGAACTGCTTGCGCTCCTTGGTGTATTTGATGGTCTCGTCCATGGCGCCCTGGGCGATGCCGAGGGCCTGGCAGGCGATGCCGATGCGGCCGCCGTCGAGGGTCTTCATGGCCAGGCCGAAGCCCTTGCCCAGCTGACCCAGCTGGCGGTCTTTCGGGATGCGGCAGTCTTCGAAGATAAGTTCGGTGGTGGCGCTGCCGCGGATACCCATCTTCTTCTCTTTCTTGCCGATGCTGAAGCCCGGGTCGGTCTTCTCGACGATGAAGGCGCTGATGCCCTTGGTGCCGAGGCTCTTGTCGGTCATGGCGATGATTATGAACACGTTGGCGTAGGAGCCGTTGGTGATGAAGATCTTGCTGCCGTTGAGCACCCACTCGTCACCGTCGAGCACGGCGGTGGTCTGCTGGCCGGCGGCGTCGGTACCGGCGTTGGGCTCGGTCAGACCGAAGGCACCGATCCATTCGCCGCTGGCGAGCTTGGGCAGGTACTTCATTTTCTGCTCCTCGGTGCCGGCTTCGAGGATGGGGGCCACGCAGAGGCTGGTGTGGGCCGAGAGGATGACGCCCGTGGTGGCGCAGACGCGGCTCAGTTCCTCGACGGCCATGCCGTACATAATGTTGGTGCCGCCGGCACCGCCGTATTGGGTCGGCACCGGAATGCCCATCAGGCCGAGTTTGGCCATCTTCTGCACTGTCTCCATCGGGAAACGCTCCTCCTCGTCGACTTCGGCGGCGAGGGGCTTTACTTCCTTCTCTGCAAACTCGCGTATCATCTGCAGGAAGAGTTCTTCTTGTTTGGTGAAGCTAAAATCCATTGTTTCTTTATTTAGTGGGTAGTGGGTAGTGGATAGTGGGTAGCATTCGGGGTGCATCGTGTGCTACCCACTACCCACTGTACACTATCCACTATAAATTATTTCACTGCAATCGTCTCAATCTCAACCAGAACGCCCATCGGCAGACCCTTGACGGCGAAGGCGGCGCGGGCGGGGCAGTCGGTGCTGTAGTACTTGGCGTAGACCTCGTTCATGGGTTTGAAGTACTCCATGTCGGCCAGCAGGCAGGTGCTTTTCACCACGTCCTGGAACGTGTACCCGGCCTCGTCGAGGATGGCCTTGATGTTCTGCATCACCTGCTCGGTCTGGGCGGTGATGCCTTCGGGAACGGTCTTGGTGGCGGGGTTGATCGGAATCTGACCCGAGATGTAGAGCGTGTTGCCGGCCTGCACTGCCTGGCTGTAGGGACCGATGGCGGCAGGGGCGTTGGGGGTGTTGATGATTTTCTTCATGATGTGTATGTGATTTTATTATTTATTCTCAATAAATCGAGAGTGCAAAGTTACGTTTTTTTTTTCAATTTCTGTGCAATGTTGAAAAAAAAACATTCCCGCTGCTGATTGTCAGCTGCTTGCACATGTATGTCATAGGCCTTTCCCGCCTTTTGGCTGCATTCGGTTGCGGTGTGTGCACTGCATTTTGCATCGACCTTGCCGACTGCCGGCAAGGTCCGTTTTCCAAGCCTACCCCTTCGGCCGTTGTACAGTACTTGTACAGTACTTGTACAGTATATGTACGCTTTATAAACGTACAAGTACTGTACAAGTAGCGTACATATAGCGTACAACGGCGCTCCTGATGCCTTTTGTGGTAGGTGTAAGATGCAGGTATTTAATGTTTTGAAAAAACACCCCTCGATTTTCGGAAGCTGTATTTCGCCGTATTGTGTTTTTTTAGTATCTTTGCACCGTTATTTTCGACTGACGATGAAAGACTGTATGATGATATTGGGCCTGATGTCGGGCACCTCGCTCGACGGGGTCGACCTGGCACTCTGCCGCGTGGGCGACAGCCATGCCGAAATAGTGGCCGCCACCACCGTGCCCTATGCCGACCAGTGGCGCTCGCGCCTCGCTTCGCTCGAGAACGCCTCGGCGCTTGAGTATGCTAAAGCAAATGTTGAACTCGGTCATTATTTTGGCCATATAATCAGTGATTTCCTTGCTGATAAAAACGTGCATGCCGACGCCGTTGCGTCGCATGGTCACACCATCTTCCACCAGCCCCAAAACGGTGCCGCTGCCGATGGGGACAGCCTCGGTTTTGGACTGACGACCCAGATCGGCGACCTCGACGCCATCGCTGCCGAATGCGGCCTGCCGGTGGTGGGCAATTTCCGCACCCTCGACGTGGCCCTCGGCGGCCAGGGCGCACCCCTTGTGCCGATAGGCGACGAGCTGTTGTTCAGCCAGTTCGATGCATGCCTCAACCTCGGCGGCATCGCCAATGTGAGTTTCAAGAGTAAAGTGGAAAGTGGAAAGTGGAAAGTCGGAGAGAGGGTGGCCTTCGACATCTGTCCGTGCAATATGGCCCTCAACCGGCTGGCCGCCCAGCTCGGTCTGCCTTTCGACCGCGGGGGCGAAAATGCACGCCGCGGCCTGTTGGACTATTACTTGAATGAAACGCTAAATAGGCTTGACTACTACCGATTTGACGCACCGAAATCGCTCGGCAAGGAGTGGTTTGTCTCAACCTTCTGGCCGGTGGTCGAAGCGTCGTCGCTCTCCACGGTCGACCTTCTGCGCACCGTGACCGAACACATTGCTTTCCAGATTGCTGCGGTTGTCCGTCGGCAGGGCGTCCACACCATGCTTGTCACCGGCGGCGGAGCCTTCAACAGCTTCCTTCTTGAGTGCGTGAAGCAGTATGAACCGCAGGTTGAGATAACAGTGCCCGACGATTTGATTGTCAATTATAAAGAAGCGATGATTTTTGCCCTTCTGGGCTATCTCCGCCTCAAGGAGCGGGTCAATACACTCAGCTCGGTCACCGGTGCCCGCTGCAATTCGGTCGGTGGCAATATCAGTGGCTTGCTGCCTCAAAACTGATATATATCATTAAATCTTTAATGATTATCTGCTATTACCATAACCATGCCTCGGAGAGGCATAATCTTAATAACCCCACACTACAAGTGTGGGGTATATCAAGCAAATATAACTCAGCGTCTCGGAGAGACGCACTCTCGAATGTGTATTTATAATAGAGGTTCCCATAAATCATTTATAGCGAATACGAGATGCGATTTCAAATCTGTGCCTTTGTCGGATAATTTTTTTTGTTGCCGGTGTAAGATTCTGCCCTTTCGAAGCATCTAAAAGTGGTAGAAAAAAAACGTACATGCCACACTCACAACACTCCATTGAAGACTACGCCCGCTACGAGGCCCTGCTACACCGCTTCGGTCGCCACATACAGGCCTATTGTGCGCGCAAGGCCAATTCGGCCGAGGAGTGCAAGGAACTGGTGCAGTGTGTGTTGGTGGCTCTGTGGGACGGTATCGGGACACTGGGCGACGACAGCCGCCCCCGGCAGCAGAACCGCTGGCTGCAGCGCGTCATGCGTTCGGCCGTGGGCATGCACTTCAGGCGCAGGCGGTCGATGGTGCCCATCGAAGAGATTGCCGACATGCCTGAATCTCAGGACGAAGGGACCGAATTGCTCGATGCGCTGATGCAGCACCTCGACCCCGACGAGCGGGCGCTGCTGCAGGAGCGTTTCGACGGCTACAGCGTGGTCGAGATGGCCGAGCGCCGCCACGTGGAAGCCAATGCTCTCTATCAGCGCATATATCGGATAACGAACAAGTTGAAACAGATATACCATGAAGAATACGAACTCAATTGACGGCGGTGCGGCTATAGACCGTATGCTGGCCGAGCGCATGCGTCGCGGCGCCGAGCAGCGGATGCTCGGCGGCGCCGCCGAGAGCCACCGCCGTGCGCGGAGGCGCACGGCGGTGGTCAACACGCTGGTGGCGGCAGTGGCCGTGGGCGCCGTGGCGCTGCTAACGCAGCTGCCGCAGCCCGACGGGCTCTACGTCTCCGACCTCGGCCACCGCTCCGTGGCCCTGCTGAATGTGGACGATATATTGAATTCAAAACTATGAAACGCAGCACGCTCATCATCCTCGTTCTTTCCCTGCTGCTGGTGGGCAGCGTGGCGGCATGGCGCTTTGTGCCGCGCCAGGTCGACGGCGACGAGCTCTTCCACCGCTACGTGGGTCTCGAGGATGTGTGCGTCACCTATATCCGCGACAAGAAGGTGGGCGACAGCATCCGCGTGCCCGTTGTGCTGCTCGAGGCCGAGAGCGAACGCGGATGGGAGGTGCTCGACAGCCTCTTCGGCTACACGGTCGAGCGCGAGAAGGAGTTGGCCGAAATCATGGCAAACCCCAACATTCCCGACTGGATGATAGAGCATTATCAGGATGAGAAACCTTCTGTAAATGTGTGGCTTGCCCACCGTGAAAGTCCTGAACATGCAATCGAAGCGGGTACTGGTAGGGCGGACGATGTGACTGTGTTTATCCAACCCTACCGTCGGCGCATCACCATCGTGGTGCCGCCGAATGTGCATGACGGCGATGCCGCTATTCTCGATGCCATAAAGGAAACCGACCGCGATGCCATTAAAATGCGTAGAGCGCTCATCCGCGAGACTGTAGGCGACCTGAAGACCGGCGGCAGAACTAAGCAATAATTTCTTAAACTATACAATACATGAAACACACAACAACACTATTGGCGCTTGTCCTGCTGCCGCTGGCGGCGGGGGCGCAGGAGGCGTTGACCGCTGTTGGCGGCACCGCCGAGGGCGGCGGCTATGCGCTGACCTACAGCGTGGGGCAGACGGCAGTGGCCACCGCCGCCGACGGGCAGCTGCGCGAAGGCGTGGTGCAACCCATTACAGTCGAGGATGTTGGCGTGCCCGGGGGCGCGGAACTCTCGTCGACGGTGACCGTCTTTCCCAATCCCACCATGGACGGGCTGACAGTCCGCCAGGCGGGGACTGATGCCGTCGGGGCACCGGCGCTCCAGGTGAAGATCTATTCGCAGTCGGGTCAGCTGCTCGACACCGTGCAGGGCAGCGATGCGGGGGACGTGCACATCGACCTCGGCGCCTATGCAGCAGGCGTGTATATGCTGCAAGTCAATGAAAAAACCTTTAAAATCACCAAACAATGAAGAAAATAGCACTAATCGCCACCGCGATAACTTTCCTCTTTCAGCTTTCCACTTTCCACTCTGCGTGTGCCCAGGCTCCGCAGGGCTTCACCTATCAGGCCGCTGTGCGCGACGCGCAGGGCCGTGCCGTGGCTGGCCGTCAGGTGACGGTGCGCATAGCATTGGTGCAGGGCACGGCCCTCGGCACCGAGAGCTACGCCGAGCTGCACCAGCCCACCACCGACGCCGCAGGCCTTTTCACCATCACCGTCGGCCAGGGCAACGCCTTGTCCAACTGCACGATGGAGGCTTGCGTCGACTGGGCCGCCGGCCCCTGGTTCCTCCGTTCGCAGGTGGACCCCGACGGCGGCGAGAACTTCACCCTCAGCACCACGCAGCAGCTGATGTCGGTGCCCTACGCCCTCTATGCCGCCAATGCAGGCGGTGGCATGGAAGCCGAGTTGGCCGCCCTGCGGGCTGCGATCGACAGCCTCGCCGCAGTGCGCGACACCGTGCATATCCGCGACAGTGTGGTGGTCGTCGTACGCGACAGCGTGGTCTACGACACCTTTCCCCTGCATCCCTACGACCACAGCCCCGCCGACGTCGAGGGCACCCTGCCGGGCGTGTTCAGCATCTCGGCCGCCAACCGCATAGCTTTCTCGCGCGGCAACCTGCAGTACAAGTCCAGCACCGGCACCTGGCGCTTCGCCCTGCATCAGGAGGACATGGTGGGCACCGCCAACGCCAACATCTCGGAGACCGACACCGGCTGGATAGACCTCTTCGGCTACGGCACCAGCGGCTACAATGGTAAGAACCCCTATACCAGCAGCGCCTACTACAGCCAGTATCCCAGCTCCACCATCACCGCCACGCCTTACGACTGGGGAGTGTACAACACCATCGAGGGTGGCGGCGATACCGCCGGTGTGTGGCGCACGCTGACACAGAACGAGTGGAACTATATCCTCAACACCCGTGAGGGCGCCTCGTCGCTGCGGGCCCGCGCCACCGTGAACGGCATCCCCGGACTGCTGCTCCTGCCCGACGGCTGGACCCCCATTGCCGGCATCACCATACTTCCCAATGCCACCACCTTCAATGTAAACTCCTATAAC
>JAFVWV010000189.1 GCA_017501495.1 Bacteroidales bacterium
ACCCCGAGTTCCCACAGATTATCGACGACACGCTGCGTCTGCGCGACCAGCACTACCCCCAGGCCAAGGTGAGCGTACTGAGCAACGCCACGCGGGTACACCTGCCGCAGGTGTTCAACGCCTTGCGCCGGGTGGACAACCCCATCATGAAGATTGACGCCCCCACCAACGAGCTGATAGAGAAGATAAACATGCCGGCGCCGGGCTACGATGTGGCCCGCGTGATCGAGGCCCTGAAACGCTTCGAGGGCAACTTTGTGCTGCAGACCTGCATGCTGCGGGGCAACGGTTTCGACTCGTCGCGCCCCGAGGTGGTGGACGGCATGATGGATATCGTGCGGCTGCTGCGTCCCCGCGAGTGGATGGTCTACACCATCGACCGCGCCACGCCGATGCAGGGTCTGGAGAAGTTCAGCCCCGCAGAGATGAAAGCCCTCGTCAGGCCGATCATCGACGAGGGCATCACCAAGGTGCAGATCAAAGGGGCTGTGGAGGACAACTAAATTCCCAGTATCCAATCGGCGATTTGACGCATGGCTTCGGGGGCGAAGGTCTCCTCGATGAGGAGATACTCGTCGGTGCCACCGGTAGTGCAGTGCTGGAATAGGTGGTTGAGGCCCGGCAGTTCGCGGCAGTCGGCCTGCGGGCAGAGGGCCTTGACGCGCTGCAGGTTGGGCTTGCAGACTACCTGGCGGTCCTTGGCGCCGTTCAGGGCCAGCACGGGCACCTTCACCTTGGGTAGATATTCCGCAGGGTCGAGGGTGAGAAAGGACTGCATCCAGCGGCTTTCGAGCTGCTGCTTCATGGCGGCTGCACTGCCACGGCCCAGGCCGATGCTGTCTACCTCGGTCTTGGCAAGTCCGGCGGTGTGGCGGTCGATGACGGCCTTGTATTCTTTCTGCTTGCTGCCGGTGGGCATGGCGAGCAGTTCTTGCATGGCGGCCATGCGGACGGCGAGCAGGCGTTCGCTCAGGCCGGCGGCGCGGTAGAGGGCTTCGTTCTGCTGCAGCATCACGTCGAGTCCCGTGCAACCCTGTCCGGCCAGCATCACCACGTACTTCACATCCTTGTTGCGTGCCGCCACCAATGGTGCGATGGCGCCGCCCTCGCTGTGGCCGCCGATGCCGAGGCGGGCGGGGTCGACATGCGAGTTGCCCTTCAGGGCGCGGAGCATAGCCTCGGCGTCCTCGGCGAAGAGGCGCGTGTCGGCGCTGTCGAGGGAGCCTGTGGAGGCACCCACGCCGCGGTCGTCGTAGCGCAGTACGGCGATGCCGCGCTTGGCCAGGTAGTCGGCCAGCACCAGGAAGGGACGGTGCTGGAAGAGCTCCTCGTCGCGGTTCTGCTGGCCGCTGCCGCTGACCAACACCAGGGTGGGGAATGGGCCGCCGGTGCGCGGGTAGGTGAGGGTTCCCTCCAAGTGGACGGGGTTGCCCTGGCTGTCGGTGAAGTCGGTGGCGATGGTCTGCTCCTCGAAGGCGTAGGGCGGCAGCGGGGTCTGCGGACGCTGTGGGCTGAAGATGGTGTCGGCGGGAAGGAAGATGATGTCCTCCTTGAGGAGCCCCTGCTTCCAGTAGCCCACGAGGGTGCTGTCGCGGCGGGTGAGTACGGCCTTGAAGCCGATGCTCTTGCAGTCGACGCGGAGGGTGTCGCCGCTGTAGCTCCACTGGCTGGCGGGAATGGGGTCGGCGCTCTGCAGGGGACTGTAGAGGTTGACGGCAGTGTCGGTAAGGTGGAGGCTGAGCACGAGGCCAGTCTTCTGACTTAGCCCGTTGTACCACTGTGCCTGGGCCGTCAGGCCCAGACACATCAGTATCAGTATGGTTAGTTTCTTCATCTGTTTGGGGTAGCGTTTGGCTTTCTTGAGCGCTTCGGACAGTATCCATTCAATCTGCCCGTTGGCACTGCGGAACTCGTCCGCGGCCCATTTCTCAATGGCGTCGTAGACTTCCGAGTCGATCCGCAGTGCAAAGTTCTTCTTCATCGGCTGAACATCACTTTCTCGCTGTTGAACATACGCGTGAGCACCCAGACGGCGATGCCTGTGTAGACCGCGTTGGATGCCACGGTGACGATGACGGGCATCCATTGCATCTCGTGGGCGAAGACGGCCACCATCACCTCGATGGAATTGTAGAATGGAATGAAGTAGACCAGCAGGCTCTCGGCGGCGCCGTTCTGGAACATCGGCAGCAGGCCGGCCAGCATGACCACCAGCATGAAGGGGGTCACCATGGTGCCGGCATTCTTGACGTCCTTGGCCAGCGCCGAGAGGATGCTCACGGCCGAGGCCATGATGAGCACCGAGGCAAAGATGACCAGCAGCAGTGCGAAGTAGTCGGCCGTGGTGTAGTGGAAGCCCAGGTCGGCGTAGTCCACCCCCTCGCCGCTGACCATCTTGGGCAGCGACAGGGCTATGCCGATGAAACTGGAGATGCCGCTCAGCAGGGCTATGCCGCTGAGTGAGATGATTTTGCCCAGTGCCAGCTCGTTGCGCCGCATGGGGGTGACGAGCAGGGTGGCTATGGTGCCGCGCTCTTTCTCGCCGGCGATGCTGCTGGGCGCGATGGCCATCACGCCGCTGAAGAGCATCATGATGATGAGCATGGGCAGCATCTTGCTCCATATCATGGCGCCTATGCTCTCCTCGCTGGCCTGGTCGAAGCGCTGCTCCTCGCTCTGCGGCATGTTGACGGTGAATGGACGGTTGTAGTTGCCGAGCATCGTGCTGAGGGTATGGTAGACGCGCGACGAGGCGTTGTTGGTCGAGTTGTAGTAAATCTCGACGTTGGGCACCGGCTGGCCGGGTTCGGGAATGGCCAGTTGGTCGAAGCCCTCGGGGAAGCGTAGCAGGACGGCGTTGATCTCCTTGTCTTCCAGCTGCGCGATGTCGTCGTCGGTGAACGGCTGCTCCACTACCACCAGACTGCTGTCGATGGCGTTCAGCACGGGCGCCATGCTCTGCGGCATGTTCTGCACCGTCAGGCAGACGGTCTCGTCCTGCCCCTCGGTGATCATCTTCTGTATGCCGTTGCCCATGAGGCTGTAGATGACGTAGATGAGCAAACCCGGCATGATGACCGTGGTGAAGAACAGCTGGCGGTCGCCGAAGAAGCGGGCGAACTCTTTGCTGATGATTGTCCAAGTGTTGTTCTTTTTCATTCTTCGCCTCCTTTCACTTCTTTGTACATTTCGAAGAAACGGTCCTCGATCGAGAGGCCGTCGCACACCTCGGCCAGTGGGCCGCAGGCGATCATGCGGCCGTCGATGATGACGCCCACGCGGTCGCACAGTCGCTCGACGAGCGAGAAGATGTGGGTCGAGAGGATGATGGTTTTGCCCTCGGCTCGCAGTTCCTGCAGGTAGTCGGTCACGGTGCGGGCCGTCAGCACGTCGAGGCCGTTGGTGGGCTCGTCGAAGATGATGACCTCCGGGTCGTGGACCAGCGAGATGACCAGCGAGAGCTTCTGCTTCATGCCAGTCGAGAGGTTGGCCACTTTGACCTCGGCGAAGCGGTCGATGCCGAAGCGGCTGAACATGGCGGCCTTGCGTTGGGCGCAGGTGGCCTCGTCGACGCCGTGCAGGCGGCTGAAGAAGTCGAACAGGTAGTTCGGCGTGAAGAAGTCCTCCAGCTTCAGTTCGGAGGTGAGGAATCCGATTTTGCCGCGTACCGTTTCGGGGTCAGACACCACCGAGCAGCCGTCGAGCCAGGCATCGCCGCTGTCGGGCCGGATGAGGGTGGCCAGCATGCGCAAGGTGGTGGTTTTGCCGGCCCCGTTGGGTCCCAGTAGGCCGAAGATTTCGCCGCGGTAGGCATCGAACGAGAGGTTGTCCACGGCCGTCTTGCGTCGGGCGGCGGTGTGCTCGATCTTCTGCTGTTTGCGGCTGAGGGTGAAGGTCTTGCTAAGCCCTTCCACTTTCAGTATTTCTTCCATTTTCTTTTGAAAGGTTATAGGTTATAGGTTATAGGTTATAGGTTATAGGTTATAGGTTATAGGTTATAGGTTATAGGTTATGGGTTATAGGTTATAGATTATAGATTATGGGTTATAGGTTATGGCGTTATGGGTTAATAGCTCTGGGTTGATGATGCCATGTGGTGCGTAACCCATGACCCCTAAATCTATAACCTATAACCCATAACCTCTAAACTTTAATAGATGCTTCCGGTGTTGATTACGGGGCTGGCGCCTTCGTCGCCGCAGAGCACCACCATCAGGTTGCTCACCATGGCGGCTTTGCGCTCCTCGTCCATCTCCACCACGTGCTCGGCGGAGAGTTTCTTCAACGCCATGTCGACCATCGAGACGGCCCCCTCGACTATCTTTTCGCGTGCCGAGATGATTGCTTCGGCCTGCTGGCGTTTCAACATGACGGAGGCAATCTCTTGTGCGTAGGCCAGGTAGTTGATGCGCGCCTCGACCACCTCGATGCCGGCTATCTCCAAGTGTTTGCCGATTTCCTGCTCGAGTCGGCGGTTGATTTCGTCGCCGCCGTTGCGCAGTGTCAGCTCGTCCTTGTCCTCGAGGTTGTCGTAGGCATAGAGGCTGGCCACTTTGCGCAGGGCCGAGTCGCTCTGCACGGCCACGAAGTTGTCGTAGCTGTTGAGTTGTTTGGTGGTGGTCGTCGTGCCGACGGTGAGCTGTTGCTTGCTGGCCTGTGCCGGAGCCGACGGCAGGCTCTCTACGTCGATGTCGAAGCAGGCTTTGTAAGTGTCTTTGATGCGCCACACCAGCACCAACCCGATCATGATGGGGTTGCCGTTGCGGTCGTTGACCTTGATGGGCGGCACGTCCATATTGCGCGCGCGGAGCGACAGTTTGCGCTTCACGTAGAACGGGTTTGTCCAGAAGAACCCGTTGTCGGTCACTGTGCCGCTATAGCGGCCAAAGAAGGTGAGTACGCGGCATTGGTTAGGCTGAATGGTCATGAAACCAGGCAGATGGAAACCCCACACCACCCATAGCAAACCGCCTGCTGTGCCGGCGAGCGCCGACACTTCGGTTCCGGCTGCAACGCATAGCCATATCGCGGCGGCTATAAGCGCCAGATTGATCACCAAATGGATGAAACCGTTGTTGACGGTGGTCATTTTCCTGATGTTCTCTTTCTTTTCCATTATGTTGTTATTTAGGTTGTTATTTGTTGAAATTCGATATTGTTTTAATATCATTCTGAGTGCAAAGATACACATTTTTCCGATATTGGAAATTTTTTTTTGTTTTTTTTTATCATCCTCTCTGCTCAATGATGACGAAATGATGTTTTTTTTTGGTTAATTTAACTTATCCGGAGCCTATTTTGGTCGCTACCGGTAGTGCACATCAACGATACATCAACGATATAT
>JAFVWV010000001.1 GCA_017501495.1 Bacteroidales bacterium
ATCGTTGATATATCGTTGAAGTATCGTTGATATGCACTACCGGTGGCCGAGAGGGTGGTGTTTTTTGGCACGGAAATTGCTGTCGTTGCCGGGCGGACAGGCTGCCGGGCGGCAAGGAAGGCGTGGAGGATATCGACATGGAGCAGGATTGAGGCTTCGGGCGCTTGCGCGGTCTGCTGTTAACACGTTGAGGCATACGGCTATGGGAAAATATTTTCGTAACATTGCCTGTATGTCCGAAAAAATGTGTAAATTTGCAATTTGTATCTATGATCGACCAAGAGACCATACAACGCATAATGGATGCCGCCCGCATCGAGGAGGTGATAGGCGACTTCGTCTCGCTCAAGAAGCGGGGCGCCAACCATATAGGTTGCTGCCCCTTCCACAACGAGAAGACGCCGTCGTTCTATGTATCGCCGTCGAAGGGTATTTTCAAATGCTTCGGCTGCGGCAAGGCGGGTGATGTGGTGAAATTCCTCATGGAGCACGAGCACTACACCTACCCCGAGGCTTTGCGCTGGCTGGCCGACAAGTACAACATCGAGATACATGAAGAGGAGCAGAGCGACGAGGAGAAGCAGCGCCAGACCGAGCGCGACGGCTTGTTCCACGTCAGCGAGTTTGCGCAGAAATATTTCGCCGACCTGCTCTACAACGACGAGATGGGGCGCGCCGTGGGTTTGAGCTACTTCCACAGCCGCGGCCTGAGCGACGAGATTATCAAGCGTTTCGGTCTCGGCTATTGCCTCGACGAATGGTCGGCCTTCACCGACCACGCGCTGCGCAACGGCTACAGCGACACGGTGCTCGAGAAGACGGGCCTCACCATCTACAAAGAAGAGACCGGCAAGAAATACGACCGCTTCCGCGGCCGGGTGATGTTTCCCATCTACAGCATCAGCGGCCGCGTGCTGGGTTTCAGCGGCCGCGTGCTCAGCAGCGAGAAGCAGGCAGCCAAATACGTCAACTCGCCCGACTCCGACATCTACAACAAAAGCCGCATCCTCTACGGCCTGTTCCAGGCCCGTACGGCCATCGCCAAAGCCAACAAATGCTATCTGGTGGAGGGCAATGTGGACGTTATCTCGATGCACCAGTCGGGGGTGGAGAACACGGTGGCCAGCTGCGGCACCAGCCTGACGGTGGAGCAGATACGCCTCATCAAACGCTATACGCCCAATGTGACGGTGCTCTACGACGGCGATTCGGCAGGCATCAAGGCTGCGCTGCGCGCCATCGACCTGCTGCTGGCCGAGGGCATGCACGTGCGCCTCGTGCTCTTCCCCGACGGCGAAGACCCCGACAGCTACGCGCAGAAATACGGCTCGACGCAGCTGCAGGACTACCTGGCCACGCACGAGGACAACTTCATCATGTTCAAGACGCGGGTGCAGATGGCCGGTGTCGGCAACGACCCCATACGCAAGGCCGAGCTTGTCAGCGAGACGGCGCGCACCATCGCCCTGGTGGCCGACATGCTCGAGCGGGCCGAATACGTGCGCCAGTGCTCGCAGATGATGCATGTGAGCGAGGATGTGCTCAATGCCGCCGTGGGCAAGGCGGCAGTGCAGGCCCGAAACAAGGCCTACGAGGAGGCGCGGAAAGCGGAGAGCGGCGACCGCAGAACGGCGACCGCAGAGCGTAAGGCGGACGCCGGAGAGCTGCCGCCGCCGGACGCCGACCTGCCGCCCGAAGCCTTCACCCCGGCTCCGGCCGACGCTGCAACGCAACCGGCGCCGCAGCCAGGGCAGGCGGCTCCTTCACCGGTAGAGCGCCACCTGGTGCAGCTGCTGCTTGACTACGGCAACGAGATGCTTGTGCAGACCGTCGAGACCGACGGCGGACCGCAGGAGCGGCAATTCAGCGTGGCCCAGGCCATAGTGAGCGACTTGAACTCCAACGGTCTGAGCCTCAGTCATCAGCTCTGCCAGCGCATTTACGAGCAATGTGCCCTGATGCTCGACATGGCAGGCCGCATCGACACACAGCGTTTCGTGGAGAGCCCCGACGATCAACTGCGTGCTTTCGCCGTGAGCCTCATGGTCGACACCTACAGCCTCTGCGAAAGCTGGCGCGACAAAGGCATCTACACGCCCAAGATAGAAGACAACCTGCTGCGCGACGTGCTCGACACGGTCAACACCTTCAAGAGCGAGCGCATAGCGCAGATGGTCGGCGAGCTGCGCGAACAGCTGCGCGGAGCCGATGCCGACACGCAGTACAGCCTGCTGCAGCAGATAAACCAATACCAGGCCTTGGGCCGCCAGCTTGGGCAGGCCCGCGGCATAGTGATAAATCCCCGCCATTGACAAATAGGCCCACTAACCACCGACCACAGAAGAAATGGACATACAGACACTCAAACAACGATACGACATCATAGGCAACGACCCGCGCCTGATGCAGGCCCTCAACAAGGCCATCCAGGTGGCGCCCACCGAGCTCTCCATCCTCATCACCGGCGAGAGCGGAGTCGGCAAAGACGTCTTCTCGCGCATCATCCACGAGAACAGTCTGCGCAAGCACCAGCGCCAGGGCCGCGGCCTGATTTCCGTCAACTGCGGAGCCATACCCGAAGGCACCATCGAGAGCGAGCTCTTCGGTCACGTCAAAGGCGCCTTCACCGGAGCCGACAAGAACCGCAAGGGCTACTTTGAAGAGGCTGACGGCGGCACCATTTTCCTTGACGAGATCGGCGAGCTGCCGCTGGCCATGCAGGTCAAGCTGCTGCGTGTGCTCGAGAACGGCGAGATAATACCCGTAGGCAGTTCGCAGGCGCAGAAGATAGACGTGCGCGTGGTGGCCGCCACCAATGTCGACATAGTGGCCGCCGTGCGCAACGGTCGCTTCCGCGAAGACCTCTACTACCGACTGAACCAGATAAGCATCTACCTGCCCCCGCTGCGCGAGCGCAAAGAAGACATACCGCTGCTCTTCCGCAAATTCTCGTCCGACGTGGCCGAGAAGTACCACATGCCGCCCATCGTGCTGACCGACGACGCGCGCCGCCTCTTGATGGACTATCCCTGGTACGGCAACGTGCGCGAATTGAAGAACATCACCGAGCAGATAGCCGTGGTCGAGACCGAGCGCACCATCAGCGCCGCCATCCTGCAGAACTACCTCTCCTATGTGCCCACCGAGAAGATGCCCGCCGTGGTCGAAAACCAGCCCGGCGCCGCCAGCCAGATAACCGACCGCGAGTTGCTGCTCAAGGCTCTCTCGATGGGGCAGATGATCACCGAGATGAGGCAGGAAATCAACGACCTGCGGCAGATGGTGAGCCGCATGGCACAAGGCGGTGCCGTGCAGGTCGACACCGGCAGCGTGGTGCATCAGCCCTACCTGCCCGCCACGCAGCCGCGGCATGCCGAGGAAGAAGAATTCCTCACACCGGAGATTATCGAAGACGAGGCAATAGCCCTCGAAGACCGCGAACGCACCGCCATCCAGCGTGCACTTGAGAAACACCAAGGCAACCGCAAGCTGGCTGCCGCCGAACTACACATATCCGAGCGTACACTGTACCGCAAGCTCAAAGAATACAATATCGAATGAACACCAACGACATACGCGTCAACTTGCCGGCATCGAAGAGCATGAGCAACCGATGGCTGATGATCAACCACATGACAGGCAGCCATTTCCGCGTCAACAAACTCTCGACCAGCAACGACACCAAGTTGCTGCGCCGTCTGCTGCAGCAGCTCGAAGGCGGCACGTCGAACCTCTACTACTGCGACAATGCCGGCTCCGTGGCCCGCTTTTTGATGCCCTTGCTGGCCATCACCCCCGGCCACTTCATCCTCACTGGCGACGCTCGCCTGCAGCAGCGCCCCATGGGTCCCATCATCGAGGCCCTGCGCCAGATGGGATTGCGAATCGAATGCACCGAAAACGAGGGCTTCCTGCCAGTCCATATACAAGGCGGGGTGCCTACGAAACGCACCGTCAGCGTCGACCCTCTGCTGAGCAGCCAGTTTGTAAGCGCGCTGCTGCTTATAGCCCCCCGGCTGCCCGAGGGCATATCCCTCACCATGACGCAGCGCCCCACGTCGCGCCCCTATATCGAGATGACCTGCGACGCCCTGCGCCAGGCCGGTGTCGAGGTGCGCCGTTCGTCAAACGGACGAACCTACTACGTGCAGCCTATCACCCAGAAGCCCAAGGCCGCCACCATCACCATCGAACGCGACTGGAGTTCGGCGTCGTACTTCTACACCATGGCCTTGTTGCGGCCCGAACTCAGAATACGCCTGCTGGGACTGCAGCTCGATTCGTGCCAGGGCGATTCCGCCACCGCCACTTTCTTCAGCCAGCTGGGAGTGCAGAGCACCGAGGTTCGCTCGCCCTATCGCACCGCCGGGCGCAGCGTGACGCTCCAGGGTGGAGGCGAACGGCAACGGTCGGTGCAGTTCAACTGCATCGACTGCCCTGATTTGGTGCCCACTTTCGCCGTGGCAGCCGCCGCTGTCGGCGTGCGCACCATATTGAAGGGAGTCAGCAATATAGCCCTCAAGGAGAGCGACCGCATGGAAGCCATCACCACCGAACTGCGCCGCATGGGTGGAAAGGTCAACGCCACCGGCGAAGAGCTGCATATACTGCCTGCCGAGTTGAAACCCACGGAGATGGTGCGCACCTACGGCGACCACCGCATCGCCATGGCCTTCGCTCCGCTGCGCCTGCTCTTCCCCGACCTGCAGATAGAAAACCCCGAGGTGGTCGGCAAGTCGTTCCCTGAGTTTTGGGAGGAGTTTGAAAAAGTGATGGCTTGATGCCCAAGAAGCTCATTATCGTCGCTGGGCATACGGCTGTGGGCAAGACCGCCGAGTCGGTGCGGCTGGCACAGGAGCTGCAGACAGAGATCGTCAGCTGCGATTCGCGCCAGTTCTACAGCGAACTGCGCATCGGGGTGGCCCGGCCGAGCGACGACGAACTGGCATCGGCAAAGCACCATTTCATAGCCTGCCGTTCGGTGCGCGATCCCTACAACATCTTCGATTATGAGCAGGACGCGATGAAGGTCGTGGAACGTCTTTTCGCAGACCACGACGTGGTGGTGGCATGTGGCGGCAGCGGCCTGTACATCGACGCCCTGCTGAGCACCCCGGCCCGGCTGCCCGACCCCGACCCTGCGCTGCGAGCAGAACTGCAGCATATGCCGATAGAGGAGAAGCGCGCCAAGCTTCGGCTGCTCGACCCCGAATACTACGGACGCGTAGACTTGTGCAACCCAGTGCGCCTGCAGCGTGCGTTGGAAGTGTGCATCATGACAGGCCGGCCCTACAGCGAGGTGCTGGCCGGGCAGACCAGCCAGCCGCGGCCGTTCCAGACCGAGGTGCGTGTGCTCACGATGTCCAGCGACGCATTGCGCCGCCGCATCGACGCCCGCATCGACGCCATGATGCGCGAGGGATTGCTCGACGAGGTGCGCTCCGTCAGCCACCTGCGCTACCTGAACACACTGAATACCGTAGGCTACAGAGAACTGTTCCCGGTCGTCGACGGAACAGACTCGCTCGAGCACGCCGTTGAGCAGATAAAACTCAACACATGGCACTATGCCCGCAAGCAGATGACATGGATGCGGCGCTACCACTAAAGTGCTATTTAACAAACGTTAAAGATTGAGATGCTAAAGATACAGAAAAAATACGTATCTTTGCATTCTGTTTTTGCAAATTAATAACTGTATAATAAAATGAAAAAGAGTTTATTAACGATTGCTACAATGGCATTGATTGCAACCGGTTGCCAGCACAAAGCCCAGCTTACCTCGGGTGTGGACACTGACAACTTTGACACCACCGCCCGCTTGGAGGACGACTTCTACCAGTACGCCTGTGGCGGCTGGATGGCCAATCACCCCCTCGACGCCGAGCACTCGCGCTACGGCGCTTTCGACGTGCTGGCCGAGAACGCACTGAAGAACATCAACGGCATCATCGACAGCGTGTCGAAGAACCAGAACGAGGCCGGTTCGCTGGCCGACAAGATCGCCACGATGTACAACATCGGTATGGACAGCGCCCGTCTGCAGGAGCAGGGTGTGGCTCCGCTGATGCCTTACCTTGAGGAAATCAACGCCCTCAAGACCCGCGAGGATGTGTGGGCTGAGATGCTCCGCATGCACAAGCGCGGCAACACCGTGCTCTTCGGCGTCTTCGGCGAGGCCGACAAAGACGATGCCAGCATGTGCATCGCTTGGGCCTATCAGGGTGGCCTCGGTCTCGGCGACCGCGACTACTATCTCCTTGACGAGGGCAACAACAAGAAAATCCGCGAGGGTTACATGGACCTCATGACCAAGGAGTTTGCCATGGCCGGATACGACAAGATGAGCGGCAAGAAGGCTGAGAAACTGGCGCAGACGGTGATGGCTTTCGAGACCCGTCTGGCCAAGGCCATGAACACCAAGCTTGAAAACCGCGACCCGCAGGGCACCTTCAACCGCTACACCGTTGAGGAGGCCGCCGCTTTCGCCCCCAATATCGACTGGAAGGGCTACTTCGAAACCATGGGTATCATGGACGGTATGAAGAGCTTCAACATTGCACAGCCCAAGTATTTCACCGAGGTCAACAAGGTGCTTGTTGATACCGATGTCGAGACCATGAAGGCCTACTTCGCATGGCACGAGATCGTCAGCGCTGCCGGCTACCTGAGCGACGACTTTGTGAACGCCAACTTCGACTTCTTCGGCAAGCTGATGAGCGGCCGCGAGGAGAACCGTCCGCGCTGGAAACGCGTCACCTCCACCGTCGAAGGCGCCATGGGCGAGGCCCTCGGCCAGCTCTACGTGGAGAAGTACTTCCCCGCCGAGGCCAAGACCCGCATGGAGACCCTGGTCAACAACCTGATCGAGGCTTTGGGTCAGCGCATCGACATGGCCACTTGGATGACCGACGCCACCAAGGCCAATGCACACAAGAAGCTTAGCACCATATATATCAAGATTGGCTACCCCAACAAATGGCGCGACTACAGCGGCCTTGAAATCAAGGACGACAGCTACTATGCCAACGTCATCCGCAGCAACGAGTTCGACATGGCCTATATGTTCAGCAAGATCAACAAGCCCGTGGACAAGGACGAGTGGCTCATGACCCCGCAGACCGTCAACGCCTACTACAACCCCACCACCAACGAGATTTGCTTCCCTGCCGCCATCCTGCAGCCTCCCTTCTTCCAGTTTGACGCCGACGATGCCGCCAACTACGGTGCCATCGGTGTGGTCATCGGCCACGAGCTGACCCACGGCTTCGACGACCAGGGTCGCCAGTACGACGAAAAGGGTAACCTCAACGACTGGTGGACCGAAGAGGATGCCAAGAACTTCGATGCCAACAAGCAGGTCCTCATCGACGCCTTCAACAACTGCATAGCCCTCGATGACCCCGAACTGGGCAAGATGAACGGCAATGGTGAACTCACCCTTGGCGAGAACATCGCCGACAATGGCGGTCTCCACGTCAGCTACCTTGCCATGCAGAACGCCATGGCCAAGAAGCAGGTCAACAAGGAACAGATGGACGGCTTCACACCCGAACAACGCTTCTTCCTGGCCTATGCCGCCGTGTGGGCTAGCAACATCCGCCCCGCCGCTGCCCTGCAGCTCACCCAGATGGATGTCCACTCGCTGGGCCGCAACCGCGTCAACGTGGCTCTGCCGCAGGTGACCGAGTTTGTCGAGGCCTTCGGCATCAAGGAAGGCGACGGCATGTGGGTTGCCCCCGAGAAGCGCGTTGTGCTTTGGTAGGAGAAAACACACACAAATAAAAAAAAGTCCAGACCGATGTCTGGACTTTTTTTTATCTTTGCGTTGTGATTCGCCCTCCCACTGCGTCTAATATGCCAAAAGAGCAACAGAATATGCAAGCCGATGAGAAAGCTTTTCGCGAACTGATAGGCCGCCAGCGCGACCTGATATGGGCGCTCTGCCGCACCTACCGCCTCGGGGCGGCATGGGATACCGAGGACGCCTTCCACGAGGTGCTCGTCGCCCTGTGGCAGGGCTTCGGCAGCTATGGGGGCCGTAGCTCGGAGCGCACGTGGGTGTATCGTGTGGCGGTCAACACGCTCAATAGCCTTCTGCGCCGTCGCGGCAACCAACCTGCGCCCGAAATGCCAGAAGGATATGAGAGGGTCGCCGCTGGCGATGATTATCCCGACCTGGCACATCTCATCGAGGCTCTTCCGGAGCCGGATTACACCATCGTACGCGCCCATGTCGAAGGCTACTCCTATGCCGAGATAGGGCGCATCTGCGGCCTCAGCGTCGGTGCCGTCAGTATGCGCTTGGTACGGGTGTTGCGTAAGTTAAGAAAACAATACAATCAATAAGCAATATGAGTGATTTCAAACAACAAATGCAGCGATATGGACGTTCGCTCGGCGAGCAACGCTGCCCACTCAGCGAGGCCGAACTTGACCGTGCTGTGCGCCATGCAGTGTGGAATGGCAGACGGAGTGTGAAAAGTGAAAAACGGAGGGATGTACGAGTGTGGAAGTATGTGGCGGCAGCGTGTGTGGCAGCGTTGTTGGTCCCAGCGGGATTCTTGCTGCGCTCCGCCGAGGGTGATATCGGCACCGTCAGCATCGACGGACAGCAGGTTGTCTTCGCCTGCAACCGTGGCTGCGGCGTCGAAGGCACGGTGGACATGTTGGGCAACATGGTGAAAGGAGGTCTGCGATGAGGCATTGGTTTTTCCTTGCAATTGCCCTTCTCCTCTGTTCTTGTCAGCGCGAGGATACATTTCCCGAGGCCACGTCGGCGGCCATGGAGGTATATGCAAAGTATGCCGACCGTGAAGACCTTACGGTGGCTCTGCTGGGCGGTTACGATGGCTACAACGCCGTGATGCTGCAGGCCGACGACATTGAGGGGTGGCATCGACTGCTGGAAGAGTTCGCAATGCGGAGCCACTCTGAGGAGCGTCTGCCGAAGGAAGGTGAGAAGGTCTCAGCGGCCTACATGAAGTCCTATTTTGTCGACACAGTTCCTACCGAGGATGCTTCCGTTGGCGACTTTTTCGTTGATATTATGGACTCTCTGATACGTGTATCCGTCGACACCGCCTATTCTATCACCCGCACCGAGCATTGGGACAACGGAGTTCTTGTCGACTCCACATGCGACACAGGCAGTTCTACACTCACAACTCACCAGTTATCACTCACCGATGACGCTATTTTCCAGGCTGCTCGCGCTCATGGCGATGCCGGCTACTTGGCCTACACCGACAGCGAGAGCCTGGCCCTTTGGCTGTTCTTCTATGCCGACCGTCAAGGCATGGTGCACGTAATCAATACGATTGTAAATAGATAACCATTTAAATAATTACAAGATGAAAAGAATGATTGCCACAGTGCTGCTCGTGCTGACGGGATGTCAGCTGGCAGCCAATGCACAGAACGACACCAGTGTCGTCACCGAGCTGTACAACCGCAACACCGCCGCGCGCGAGATGTACAACCGCTATGTCGCCCGCAAGGGTTTCGAGGCCAAGATCCACACATGGACGACGGGCGACGACGCTGTGTCGGCCGTGAAGGTGACGGCCAAGAACGCCAAGGCATGGCGTACGTTGCAGGATGAGTTCGGCCTCAATCCTGAGCCGAAGTCGGAAGGCGGCGAGAGGGTGAGTTCTATGAGCGTGTCGCACACGATACTGGACACCTGCGCGACCGACCGCTCATGGGTCAACGCCCGGATTTGGGAAATTGTGCCTGGTTGCGAGGTGACATACGACAGCCTGCTCGCCGTCACCACCACTTCGCACTATGTCGACGGCAAGTTGATGGAGCAGCAGACCGATATTCAGACTGACGGCCAGCTTCTCGATGTCAAAGAGAAGGTGAAGAAAGACCCGATGACGCTTGCCGCCGTCAAGCATGGCGACCAAGGTTTCGTCACCCTCGCCGACTACGACCACCGTGCAGTCACATTCCTCTTCTATGCCTCTGAGCGGCAGCTGATGGCCCTCGTGGTCAATATTCTCGAAGAGATGTGATTTTTTTTCGTATCTTTGCATCGTCAAACCAACACCGATAAACGATGGAAGAACCAATTCTCAACGCTCACAACAAGGAAGAATACCCGCCCATGCACACGGCGGAGCACATACTGAACCAGACCATGGTGCGCATGTTCGGCTGCCCGCGGTCGCGCAACGCCCACATCGAACGCAAGAAGAGCAAGTGCGACTACCAGCTCGCCGCCTGCCCCACGGAGGAGCAGGTGCAGGAGCTCGAGCGCCGCGTCAACGAGGTGATCGCCATGAGGTTGCCCGTCAGCTACGAATTCGTGAAGAGGGGAGAGGTGCCGCCCGAGGTGGATTTAGGAAAACTGCCCGACGACGCCAGCGAGACCCTGCGCCTCGTCCGCATCGGCGACTACGACCTCTGCGCCTGCGTCGGCACCCACGTCGCCAACACCGCCGAGATAGGCACTTTCAAAATCATCAGCCACGACTACAACGAAGAAGCGCACACGTGGCGTATGCGCTTCAAGTTGGTGGAATAGCCCCGTAGGGGCGACGGAACATAGCCGGGGGTGCCAACCCCCGGTAGAGATGATATACCATTTTGATTTCAAGCCCCGTAGGGGCGACGGATGGCTCTACGCCCAGCGGACGTTCTCGCAGCCGGCACCGAGCTCGAAGTGGCACTTCACGATGCCGAGGTCGATCTTCAGGTAGCTGTTCACCAGGCTGAAGCGCGTCCGCGCGGCCACCCGTCCGTCGGTCAGCAGCTCGAACTCGAACTTCTGCATGTGCATCGCCGTCGGGGCCAGCATGGCGGCCTCCATGCCGCGCAGGAACCACTCCGGCACCGGCTGGACAGCGCTCCGGTAGTGCTTCTCCGTGGGGCGCACGGGGTGCTGCACGCCCTGCGTCAGGCCGTAGCCGAGGGCGATGACGCCGTGCAGCTGCTCGTCGGCGCCGACGGTGTAGTGGTCGGGCTGGCGGCTGAAGGTCAGGCCCACCCAGCAGCTGTTCAGCCCCAGCGTCTGCGCCAGCAGCACCACGCGCTCGCCGTGGTAGCCCAGCTGTTCGTCCAGCCCTTTGCGGCACACGAGGACGATGTAATTGCTCACGCCGCTGAATTTGCCGTACTTGGCCAGCCCCTTGGCGAAGGCCTCCGGCTCGTCGGTCACCAGCTGCAGATGCAGACCTGCCGTGCGGTTGGCCTCGTCGATGGCGGCGCGCAGCTGCTCCACCTTGTCGGCCTCGATGGCCTGATTCTTGTACTGACGCACGCTGTGGCGCGCGACGATGGCTTCCTGTAGTGTCATTTCAATATCTGCTTCGTGTGTTCCTTGGTGTTCACCTTGCCGATAGCGTCAATGATGGTGCCATGCTCGTCGATGACGTAGGTGGTGCGGAGGGTGCCCATCGTCACCTTGCCGTAGTTCTTCTTCTCGCCCCAGGCCTCGTAGGCTTCCAGAATCTTGTGTTCGGGGTCGGAGATGAGGTGGAAGGGCAGTTCGTACTTGGCTATGAAGCGCTGGTGGCTGGCGGCGCTGTCGCGGCTGACGCCGAGCACCTCGTAGCCCTGGGCCAGGAAGCGATGGTAGTTGTCGCGCAGGTCGCAGGCCTCGGCGGTGCAGCCCGGCGTGCTGTCCTTGGGGTAGAAGTAGAGCACCAGCTTCTTGCCGGCATAATCAGTCAGTCTGATGGTATTCTCGTTCTCGTCCGCGCCCTCAAACATCGGCGCCTTGGTTCCAATCTGTAGCATGTTTTTCTTTCTTTTTTATTTCAATCAGAACCAAAAGAACTAAAAGAAACGTATCTGATTGTTCTGATAGTTCTGATTGCGATTATTATTTTCAATCAGAATGAAAAGAATGGAAAAGAAATTCTGATTGTTCTTTTTATTCTGATTGCGATTACACGCGGCAAAAGTACGAACTTTTTCCGACATGGGCGAAAAAGATTTCTGTATGTGAATTATTATTCGTATTTTTGCACCGTGAAAACAATCGGAATATGGAATCATTGACATATACAGACAGCACATCCAAGGCACGTTCCTCTCGCTTGCGCCAGGCCAGAAAAGCCGTTGACTCCCAGCCCTCCGCCGGGAAGACCCCCGAAAGCGAGCTGATGACAGTGGAAGAGTATTTTGACGAGGTTTGGCAACGCTACCTTGAGAAATATGAAAAGCTACAGGCTTAGAATTTCCCGCAGGGCGAGGCTCGACATCGAGGACTTGACCGACTTCCTGCTCACGGTGATGAGCATCGAGGGCGCACGCAGGTATCTCGATATGATGATTGCCGAAGTGCAGTCGCTTTCGGTGTATGCCGACCTGTACCGGCCGAGCACGATGGCCGACATACGGCAGTACCACCCCAAGGCCCGCCGCATGGTGAGCCATAACCGCCGCTGGTGTTTCATATTCCACGTCGAGGATGATATGGTCATTGTCGACCGTATCCGCCCGTCCAAGATGATAGCCCGATGAATGCCAATGTTTGTAACTCGCTGATTTTTACCCCCCCCCCAACGAATTGCACAGGTAATCGTCGGGAGGATTTCCTCTTTGTTTTTAATTCATTTGCCTGCACCTGCTGCAATGTTGCGACGGGGCGGGATTGGTTTGTAATTTCTAAAATAACGGGATTAGTTTGTAATTTTTAAAATAAATTGAATATGAAGAAACTCTTTTTGCTCGGCGCGATGGTGTGCGCCCTCGGAATGATGACCGCCTGCAAGAGCGGCACAATTAATGACAACAACAGCGGTTGGGTTGACCTCGGATTGCCCAGCGGACTGCTGTGGGCAACGTGCAATGTGGGTGCGGATACACCCGAAGAGTTCGGCGACTATTTTGCCTGGGGCGAGACCCAGCCCAAGGATGAATACACGTGGGACAACTATCGCTTCGGGAGCGACCAAATGCATCTCACCAAGTACTGTAGCCAGCAGGAGTACGGCCTTGACGGATTCACAGATTCGCTGACTACCCTCAAGTCCGAAGATGACGCTGCCGCCAGCCTCGGCGATGGTGCACGAACCCCGACACGCGAGGAATGGCAGGAGCTGATGGACAACACCACGAGCGAATGGACGACCCAAAACGGTGTCAAAGGAATTAAGTTCACAGCCTCCAACGGTAATGCGATTTTCCTGCCCGCCGCTGAATGCAAGCCACACTGCCACGACAACACCGGCTACTACTGGTCGTCATCGCTCATCCCCGACGAATCATTCGGTCCATACCTTTTTGCCTTCTCGGAGAACGGAAAGGAAATTAACGACAACTTCTTCCGATGCTGCGGGTTCACGGTCCGTGCCGTCCGCGCCAAATGATTTTGAAACCGCCCGTCGCAACGTGCGAAAGCGCCAAATGGTTTTGAAAATGGGTTTCGCGGTTTGCGACGGGGCGTTTTGAAATGAAAACAAGGTTTCGCAGCGTGCGAAAGTGTGTTTTGAAACGAAAAGTGGGTTTCGCAGTGTGCGACGGGCGTTTTTAAAATGAAAACAGGGTTTCGCAACGTGCGACGGAGGGTTGGAGATATTTTTCGCGTTGCCGCAACGTGCGACAGGACTGAAAAAAATGGCTTGAAATTTTATAAAAATTAGATATTATGGAAGTTACAAAGTTTACAGAAAGGTCGCTCGGCAAGTTGCCGGTGGCCTATTATTTCAGCGCCGCGAAGGCGTTTCAGGAGAGAATCGGGGCGGCGGAGTGCGCACAAGACCGTTTCCGCGAGATGCGCGACGAGTACGGCAGGCTGTTCAAGGTGTTCGACGAGGCTTACAAGCGGACACAGAAGAACCCGCTGAGCGACCAAATCCGCGACCTTGACAAGGAGCGCGACGGATATGCGTATGTGATTGAGAACGTGGCTGAGATGTGGGCCGAACGGCTGACGGACGCAAGCCTCGCCGCACATGGAAAACGTGTGGCGCAGGTTTTTGCCGACTACAAGTTCCGCACCAGCGAGGCGCTGGTGGCCGAGAACGCCAAAATCC
>JAFVWV010000190.1 GCA_017501495.1 Bacteroidales bacterium
GTGGGCGGCGAAGATTGAGGACGAGACGCTGGCGGTGCACGGCCGCAGGGTGGCGCAGGTGTTCCGCGACTACGGCTTCCGCACCAGCGAGGCGCTGGTGGCCGAGAACGCCAAAATCCACAATATGGAACAGAAGCTGGCGGACCGCGAACTGACGGCCGACCTGCAGATGTTGGGGCTGACGGAGCTGAACCGCCGCCTGCTGAACCGCACGGAGCAGATTGAGCAGCTGATGGGCAAGCGCAACGAGGAGAAGAGCGACGTGGTGGTGGGCGAGCTGAAGGCGGCGCGCGAGAAGCTGGACGGCCACTACCGCGCTTTCATCACTTACCTCAACGCGGTGCAGGAGCTGCAGCCCGAGGAGAGCCTGTCGAAGGCGGCGCAGTACTACAACGCCGACCTGGCGAAAATAGACCTGCAATACCAGCAGAGCCGCAAGAAGGGCGGCAAAGAGGACGAGCCGCTGGCCGCCACGCCGGAGCAGCTGGAAGCATAAGGCACGACGGCGGACATAAATGCCCGCTCACGCAACGAAAGATATACAACGAAAAAAGGGAGCACCCAATTGGATGCTCCCTTTTGTATTACATGTTCCAGCGGGATCAATACATTCCGCCCATGCCGCCCATGCCGGGGTTGGCGGGGGCTGCGGGTTCGGGTTCCTTGATGTCGCAGAGGACGCACTCGGTGGTGAGGAGCATGCCGGCGATGCTGGCGGCGTTCTCCAGGGCCACGCGGGTCACCTTGGCGGGGTCGATGACGCCGCTCTGGAAGAGGTTCTCGTACTTCTCGGCGCGGGCGTTGTAGCCGTAGTCGCCCTTGCCGTTCTTGACCTCGTTGACGACGACGCTGCCTTCGAGGCCGGCGTTCTCGACAATCATGCGCAGGGGCTCTTCGACGGCGCGGCGGATGATCTCAATGCCGAGTTTCTCGTCCTCGTTCTCGGGCTTGACGCCTTCGAGCTTCTGGGCGGCGCGGATGAGGGCGGTGCCGCCACCGGGGATGATGCCCTCTTCGACGGCTGCGCGGGTGGCGTGCAGGGCGTCGTCGAAGCGGTCTTTCTTCTCCTTCATCTCGACCTCCGAGGCGGCGCCGACGTAGATGACGGCCACGCCGCCGGCCAGCTTGGCGAGGCGCTCCTGCAGCTTCTCGCGGTCGTAGTCGCTGGTTGTCTTCTCAATCTGGGCTTTGATCTGACCCACGCGGGCCTTGATGGCGTCGCTGTTGCCCTTGCCGCTGACGATGGTGGTGTTGTCCTTATCGATGCTGATCTTCTCGCTCTGGCCGAGCATGCTGAGGTCGGCGTCCTCGAGCTTGTAGCCTTTCTCTTCGCTGATGACGGTGCCACCGGTGAGGATGGCGATGTCTTCGAGCATCTCTTTGCGGCGGTCGCCGAAGCCGGGGGCTTTGACGGCGGCAATCTTCAGGCTGCCGCGCAGGCGGTTGACCACGAGGGTGGCCAGGGCCTCGCTCTCGACGTCCTCAGCGATGATGAGGAGCGGACGGCCGGTGTTGACGACCTTCTCGAGCACGGGTAGCAGGTCCTTCATGGTGCTGATCTTCTTGTCGTAGATGAGGATGTAGGGGTTGTCGTAGCTGCACTCCATCTTCTCGGTGTCGGTGACGAAGTAGGGGCTGATGTAGCCGCGGTCGAACTGCATACCCTCGACGACCTTGACGGTGGTGTCGATGCCCTTGGCGTTCTCGATGGTGATGACGCCGTCCTTGGTCACTTTCTCCATGGCCTCGGCGATGATGTCGCCGATGGCGCTGTCGTTGTTGGCGCTGATGGTGGCCACCTGGCGGATCTTCTGGATGTCGCCGCCGACCTCCTGGGCCTGCTCCTTGATGCTCTTCACGATCTCGGCCACGGCCTTGTCGATGCCGCGTTTGAGGTCCATGGGGTTGGCACCGGCGGTGACGTTCTTCAGGCCGGTGTTGACGATGGCCTGGGCCAGCACGGTGGCGGTGGTGGTGCCGTCGCCAGCCTGGTCGTTGGTCTTGGAGGCGACCTCCTTGACCATCTGGGCGCCCATGTTCTGGATGCCGTCCTCAAGCTCGATTTCCTTGGCCACGGTCACGCCGTCCTTGGTCACCTGCGGGGCACCGAACTTCTTGTCGATAACCACATTGCGGCCTTTGGGACCGAGGGTCACCTTCACTGCATTTGCCAACTCGTCGACGCCTTTGCGAAGCTGCTCGCGAGCGTCATTATTGAAAACTATCTGTTTTGCCATAATTCTTTTGATTTTAAGTTTAAGTTTTTAGTTTAAGTTTTTAGATGTAGCTGCCGCAAGAACTGAAACTGACAACTGACAACTAAAACTCATTAAATGATCGCGTAGATGTCGCTCTCTTTCATAATCATCAGCTTCTCGCCGTCGATCTCGATCTCGGTGCCGCTGTACTTGCCGTAGAGGACTTGGTCGCCCACCTTGACGGTCATCTCGTGGTCCTTGGTGCCCTTGCCCACGGCGAGGACTTCGCCGCGCTGCGGTTTCTCCTTGGCGGTGTCGGGGATGATGATGCCGCTGGCGGTCTTCTGTTCAGCCTCGGCGGGACGCACGAGGACTCGGTCTGCTAAAGGTTTGATGTTTGTCATAACTGTTATGTTTTTTTTGTTTTACTTCGTTTGTTCTGTGTGCCGTGCTCCAGCGCGGCGACACCCAATGTTATCAACATCCGTGCCAACCCCCATAAAACTGCCAGCGACTGCCACCGGCTGACACTTTGTCAGTCCCGGTGGCAGTCGCCGTCGCCTCATTTGTTATTTCAATATTTTTTGAAGTGGAAGTATGCAGGCCACATGGCGGACGTGGTATAGTTCAAGGGATACCAATCTTCGGATATTCCGTCAGTATAATAGGTACCGAATATGGGTTCGCTACCGGTTATGCTGTATCGCAGGCGGAACACCTCATGGAAGTACCCATAGCCGTCGCTGGCCATGGTATCCACTGCCGTTATTGTGAACTTGCCATGTTCAAACGGAAAATCTCCGTCGAAGCGCGGGAAGATATAGCTCTGCCCTTCGCCGTAGCCCATGTGAATCAGAACGTCGCACCTCTCGCATCGGTGCATCATCAGCCCGAACTCATCGGTGCGGACAAATGGGAAAGAAATGACGGTGTTGAGGTCTTGTGGAGCGTAGTCTTCAAACTCCAACGTGAAGCCGTTGCTCGAGAAGTCGAAGTTGCCAATCAGGCAGTAGTGGTTGGCCTGGCTCGGTTGGTCAAGGTTCTGGATGAAGATGAACGCGCGGTCGTTGTAGTAGTTGTAATAACCTGAATCCTGCGGGTCGAAGTAGTTGTAACGACAGAAGCCATTGGGCACCATGAGGTTGTAGCCGACGAAGGTGTTGATGCTGTCGTACATCATGCCGGTGAAGAACATCAGCTGGTTAGCAGTGTCGACGCTGAGTATGATGCGCCACATGGGCGAAGCGTCGCAGACATAGGTCAACACATCGCAGCCCAATGTGGGCAGTGGGTCTGGTGTCGGGGATGGCGCGGTGGCGTAGGCCGTGCCGTTCCAGGTGCCGGTATTGGGATCGAAGGTCACGGTGACGGTCATGCCCGCGTCCTCCATCTGGGCCATCCAGCGCTTCATGGCCTCGCGGTCGGTGGTGCTGAAAGTGGTGGCGTCCTTGGTGGGGCTCTTGGTAACCTTATGGTTGGCGTTGTAGAAGGTGACCTCGCTGCCTTCTTCCGCATAGTCGCAGAAGCGGTCGAGCAGGGCCTGCCACTCGGCCTCGGTCTCGAGGTGGATTGTGGTAGTCGTGGCGTTGTTGATGGCAGATGCGGCGGGCGCGATGGTATAGGTGATGTCGCGCACCGTGTCTTCAGGCCAATAGCATTTGGTGCAGCCGACTGACAACAGCGCTGTTGCTACCAAGAAAGAAAGTCTTGCAAAACGGTTCATGATTTATTGCTGCTTGGTGAATGACAGTCCGTTCTCGCCGTCGGAGAAGAGCATGTGGGTGGCATCGGGCATATAGAAGCCGCCGCGGATGTTCTCGTCTTCCCAGAAAATGCTGGTGGTGCCGATACCTTCGGAGTAACTGTAGTTGACATTCCAGCGCATATTTTCGGAATCTTCGCCCTCGACCATCGTGAGGTTGAGCACGGCGGCGCTGGCGCTGACAAACTTCAACTCGTAGACGAAATGATCCATATCTTCGTCGAACTCCACCGTCCATGTGGTGCCGTCCATCGAGGCTGGTTTGGCGAAGCTTTTCTGCTCCAGCGAAAGCGGGCTGCGGATTTCCAGACCTTGTTCAATAGATGTGAACGAGGCCAGCAGGCCCGAAGTCTTGCTCCAGCTGAGCGGTATGCTGAATGTCTTGTTGCCGATTTCAGGGTGGCTGAGTGTTGCCGTGGCGGTGCCCTTGCCGCCGTCCCAGGTGTAGGAGACGGGCATGGCAAAGCATAGAGGCATTGCGTCGTCGTAGTAGCTGACGGTGAGGAATAGCATGCCTTTTCTTGCGCTGTTGCACACGAGGGTGTAGGTGGCCACGTAGGCGTCGTTGTCTTCGTCGGCGTAGGCATCGACATCGACGGAGCCGCTCCATGCCGAGCCGGCCAGTTCGATTTCGGGGGTGCAGGCGCAGACGAGGCCTGCCATGAGCAGCACGGCGGCTGCCAGTTTGAGGGTCTGTTTCATATTTATTTTGTGTTTATTAATTGATTCTATTGAACACATACTGACTGGCGCATCCTGGGTATTGGTGCAAGTCGTGGATGACCATTGGCATTGCAGTGGTGGCGTCGGACGGGTAGTTGGAGACTCCGAGCGAGTCGACGACATAGTAGCTGCTGTCGTTGTTGTAGGTGTAGCGCAGCGAGAGCTCATAGTCCACATCGGTGCGGTTGGTGAAGTAGCGTATCATCTCGCAGTTGCCCGTCCAGAAAGCCGGGATGCAGTTGATGTCCGTGGCCATCGGAGCGCATATCTGTGCAATGCCGATCTCGGGATAAGTCTCTATGGCATAGGGCGAGAGGTTGAGGATGATGTCGTAGGGCGAGGAACAGTACCATGTCTGCAGGTCGGACGGTGCAGGCACCAGCAGACACTCGTGAGTATGATTCGCCGGACAGATGCCGCTGTAGGCGAAACATATCATCAGCGCGCCTTCGTAGTTGCGGCCGACAAAGAGTGTGTCGTTGCCGTTGGTGGACTCCCACACAGCCAGTATCATACGGCCGTCCTCTTCATAGATGTCGCGGAACACGCCGCAGGGCATGTGAAGCCAATAGTTCTCGTAATCGAAATTGACGTATGCAGTATGGTTCGAGCTGTCGATAGTGACAATCACATCCAAGCCATTACCATAGTCGGGACCGACAAAGGTGGCCACGCCGTTGCCCATCTGTGGTTGCGGCGCTGTGGCATAGGCGGTGCCGCTGTATGTGCCGGTGGCGGGGTCGAAGCTGACGGTGACGGTCATGCCCTCGTCCTCCATCCGGGCCATCCAGCGTTTCATGGCCTCGCGGTCGCTGGTGCTGAAGGTGGTGGCGTCCTTGGCATAATTGTGAATTTTGAATTGTGAATTTTGAACGCGCGAAGCGTTGTAGAAGGTGACCTCGCTGCCGTCTTCCGCGTAGTCGCAGAAGTGGTCGAGCAGGGTCTGCCACTCATTGTTGTCGACAAGATACACACGTTGCTCGGGTCCTTTGTCGACGGTGTATGCCACCACATGGTCGCCTTCCGGCGGGCACTTATAGCAGCTGGCCAGCATCAGTACGGCGGCCACTGCAAATGTGAGTCTCAGTAGGTGTTTCATATCGCTATAACGTTGATTGTGTGATTTTATTATTTGTTATCTATTGTATTCATCTGATAGTCCAGCAGGGCCTGGCGCTGTGCCTCGGTGTCGATGCGGTAGAAGGCGACGGTGCGGTCGGCATGGACGGCCATGGCGCGCCAGGCGGGGCGGACGGATCGTTTGACGCGGCGGGCGGGTTCGTCGATGTCGCCCATCCAGCTGGTGACGCCCTCCGAGGTACGGATGTCGAACTCTGCCTTCAGTTCCGCCCACGTCGCGCTGTCGTCGGCCACCAGCAGCACCACGTCGGTCTTCAGCGTGTCGTTGAGCAGGAAGCCTTTGACCTGCGCCACGGTGAGGTCCTGCCGTGAGGCGTACCGCTGGTACAGCGGCAGTTCCGTCTCCTCGTGCGAGCAGGCTGTCAAGAGCAAGGGGAACAGTATGAGCAACAGGCGTTTCATAGCGTCTCGATGGTTAGAATGCGGCTGGCTTCGGCAGCCCAGTGGCTGTCGGCAATGCCGCTGCGGTTGCAGGCCACGGAGTCGTAGTTGCGAGTGGAAAGTGGAAAGTGGAAAGAGGAAAGTGTGATTCCTGCCGCCAGCAGCACGGCCACCGAGGCCACCGCCGTGTGGCGCACACGCCGTGCCCGTTGCCAGCGCGGGTACTCCTGCCGCAGGCGCTGCTGGAGGGCTTGTCGCTCCTCTTGTTCCCAGAGTTGGTCGAATGTTGTCATATATCTATTTGTTCTGCCGCCCCTACGGGGCTTGATTGGTTTTGCGTTTCTTTTCCGGGGGTTGCGCTGCGCTTCACCCCCGGCTAATCTCTGCCGCCCCTACGGGGCTTGGTTGTTTTTCGTTTTTGTGTCCGGGGGTTACGCTGCGCTTCACCCCCGGCTATTTGCTGTCGCCCCGATGGGGCTTCCCATAACCTTTAACCCATAACCTATAACCTCTCAATCCTCCCATTGTTGTTTTAGTTTCTCTTTGATCCGCATCAGGCGCACCCCGATGTTGTTCTTGGTCATGCCCACCGCTTTGCCAATCTCTGTGTAGTCGTAGCCTTCGAGGTGGAGGGTGACGATCGTGCGGTCAGGCTCCGGCAGTTGGGCGATGAGCTCATGCAGCGTGTCGTGCAGCGCGGTGTCCTCGGCGGGGGTGTCGTAGCCTTCGGGCAGCGGGGTGGGCGAGGGGGTGCGGCGCTGCAGGTCGATGCAGGTGCTGCGTGCCACGCGCCAGAGCCATACGGCCTGCTTCGGTGCGGGTTCTATTGCCAACAGCTTCTCTCTCAGCTCCCACAGCCGCAGGGTCACCTCCTGCAGCAGGTCGTCCACCGTCAGGCCGTCGCGCTGGTGGCGGCGGCAGACCGAGAAGAGCAGCCCGCGGTAGCGGAGCATCAACTCGACGAACGTGTCATGACCTTTCACACTATAATAACGTAAAACAGGGGGGTGAAAATTACATCCCATGCAAAAAAAAGAACCCGGAGCCGCAATCGGCTCCGGGTTCTAAAACAATCTTCAAATTCTGATGTCTGAGGTTCAGATGTTGCGGTGGAACACCACGGGCACGTCGACGACGGTGGTGTCGCCTTCGAAGGCCATCGGCAGGACGAAGGTGATTTCGTCGGTGGCGTCGTTGTAGGTGAACACGAGGTGCGAGGTGGTCTCGGTGCCGTCTTCTTCCTCATAGGTGCCGATGAGGTTGCCGGTATGGGTGGCGCCTTCGTAGTTGTACTCATAGTCCACGCCAGAGATCTGCTCCATGTTCATGCCGTCGGCGGACATACCCCAAGCCTCGACCATGTCGGAGAAGGTGAAGTGGGCGTAGTCGGCGTCGAAGTTCAGGTAGAAGAGGTCGCCAATGCTGGGGATGGTGAGGGTGTCGCCCATCTCGTCGGTGAAGACGACTTCGTCCATGGTGTAGGTCCAGTTGGTGCCGATGAGGTCGGCGGTGGTCTTCACGAGGGCGTTGCTGGCCACGGGAGTCTCGCCATTGACGACA
>JAFVWV010000191.1 GCA_017501495.1 Bacteroidales bacterium
ATATATCGTTGATGTATCGTTGATGTGCACTACCGGTAGCCTTTTTTTCAGTTTTCGTATACTAAAAAAATAATCGTCACGTTAATGTCAAAATTGAAAATTTATAATAAAGTGATGCGGAAATTCAAGATATTGCCATTGCTCTTGTTGCTATTTTTGTGTGGGCATGTGGTTGAGGCTCAGGATACTATGATGAGAAGGGTCGTGCCGCAGAGGCTTATGCGTGCGCCTGTGAGAAGGGCTGTGCTGCGTCAGGTGCCGCTCGAAATACAAAAAAAACCTCTCGAACGTAAGGGGCACTACACTTTTGGTACGATTCTCGACGGCGATACGGTGCCGCTTTATATCCTCAACGACGTCACGATTTATGCCAGCGGCATGCTGCTGACGCAAAAAGAGATAAAGAACAATCAGAAGCTTATTCGCAATGTGCGCCTGATGTTGCCATACGCCAAAGAGGGCAAGCGGCGGCTCGATGCGCTCGAAGTGGAGATTGCAGCTTTGCCCAAGAAGCAGCGCAAGGCCGCCATCAAAGCCGCCGAAGAGCAGCTATTGGCCGACTATAAGGGCGAGATTTCGAACTACACTTTCTCGCAGGGTCTTGTGCTTATAAAACTTATCGACCGAGAGACCAACCGCACGGCCTATTCCATTGTGGGCGAGTTGCGTGGCTCGTTGCGGGCCGGTCTGTATCAGACGTTGGCGAGGCTCTTCGGATATAACCTGAAAGACACTTTCGACCCTAAAAAGAACAAAAAGGACGACCTGATTGACCGTATTGCTCTCTCGATAGAGCGTGGGCAGCTGTAGGAGGGTGTACGGTATATGTTGGAGAGTGGGGGAGTGGTGATTTTTAGGTGTTTTCTTGATTCTGAATCTATTGATTGGTATTTATGAAAGGATATGTCTATCTTTCGGCGGTGCCGATGAGGGCCGAGGCAAGCGACAGGGCCGAAATGGTCAATCAGCTGGTGGCTGGCGATGTGGTCGAGGTTGTCGACAAGCAGGAGAAGTGGAGTCGTGTCCGTGCCGAGTACGACGGCTACGAAGGCTGGGTGGACAATAAACAATATGTTCCTTTTGATGACGCAGCCGACCTCGCGGAGCGCTACTTTCTCGGCGCGCCTTACCTATGGGGCGGGCGCACGGTGGCGGGTATTGACTGCTCTGGATTGACCCAGATGTGCTTTAAAGCCAATGGTGTATGGCTTCCGCGCGACGCTTCGCAGCAGGCCACTGCCGGAGTCGAAGTGTGTGCGTGCGATGTGCGGCGCGACGACCTGGCTTTCTTCTGCAATGCCGAGGGCCGCATAGTGCACGTGGGCATCTGCATGGGCAACGGACGCATAATACACGCTTCGGGCGAAGTGCGCATAGACCGGCTCGACAGCCAGGGCATTTATAACGAAAAAGCGCGTGCTTATTCGCACACGCTGCATTCTGTTCGCCGCATGATTGTGTAGCTGGGGTGTCAGTCGAGTACCGCGCTGAGCATCGCCTTGTGCGACAGCGGTGTGCGATTGGTTCCACCGCGATATTCGAGAGAACACACTTCGTCTGTGCTTATAAGATTGCGCCTGCGCTGCAGGAGGTTGCGGTCGGCATGGCGGTATCCCTCGTCGAGCAGCTGTTCGAGAGTTGTGCTTCCGTCGACGCTGTCGATGCTGACCATCAGACGCAGGCTGTCGAGTTGCGGCGCTATCAGGCGCATACGTGCCAGGGTTGCGGCGTCTTCCACAAAAATTATTCGTGCGTCGCCAAGCATGGCTATGTATTGCTCGGCGGTGAGGTTGTCTTCGAGTTCGAGGGGTATTGCGCCTATCTGCATGATTCCAAGGTTTATATAGGCGCATTCGGGGCGTGTGGCGCTGATGATGCCGACGGTCTCGCCGCGACGCAGGCCGCGGTGCAGCAAGGCGTGGCTCAGCATGTCGCTCTTGCCGCGGTAGTCGCGGCGGCGTATGTCGCGTTTCTGGAGGTCGGTCGTGCCGTCTATATATTTTACATATCGCAGAATCAAATCGCGGTCGTCGAGCAGGTCGAACATGCGGGTGGGTTTTTCTGTCTCTTTCATGTGCGTCGATGTGTTAAAAACGGTGCAAAAATACTTGCTTTTTTCGTCCCGGAAGATGTGATGTTTTTGATTGTGACCAAAAGTGACGAAATGAAGTATTTTGGTGCCGAATATCGGTATTTAGGGATTAAAATGGATGATTTTCCGTTCGCCCCACGTTTTGGGTGCCGAAAATTTGGTGAGTTATGTCACCTGTCGGGCCTCAGAAACGGTCTTTTGGGGTGCGTTCGGAGGCCGTCTAAATATATTTGTTCGTTATATATTAAAAAAAAATCTTATCTTTGCCTGTTCGAAAATAACGACGAATCTCGCGGCAATGACTGACAAAGAGTTGATTAACGACATCAAGGTAGGAAACCTCAAGCCTGTATATCTACTTACGGGAGATGAAAACCACTATATCGATGTGGTTTCGGATTATATTGAAAACAACATAGTTGACCCATCGTTGCGTGATTTCGACCAGACGGTTCTGTACGGAAAGGATGTCGCCATGGCCGATGTCATTGGCAATGCCAAGCGTTTCCCGGTTATGTCGCCCGTGCATGTGGTGCTTGTCAAGGAAGCCCAAGACATCGATATAAAGCAGTGGGATGCGGTCGCAAACTATCTAAAACAGCCTGTGCCTCAGACGATGTTGGTTTTTTGTTACCGCCACAAGAAACTCGACAAGCGCACGGCCGCCTACAAAGCAATAGCGAAGGTGGGTGTTGTGTTTGAGGCATCGAAGCTATACGACAACCAGGTGCCGACATGGATTAGGAACAATGTACAGTCCAACGGTTTTGTAATCAGCGAAAAGGCAGTTATGATGCTGGCCGATTACCTCGGCAGCGACCTTGCCAAGGTGAGCAATGAACTTTCCAAACTCTACCCCTTGATTCCCAATGGCGGGGAAATCACCGAGCAGTTGGTGGAGCAGCAGGTCGGAATAAGCAAAGACTTCAATGTCTTTGAGTTGCAGAATGCCATTGGTCGCCGTGATCCAGTGATGTGCAACCGTATCATCAACTATTTTGCAGCCAATCCTAAAAAGAATCCGATACAGCCGATACTGGCCGTGCTGTATGGCTATTTTCTCAAGATAATGTACTATCATCAGCTTGAGAACAAGAGCGATGCGGCGAAAGTGCTCGGCTGTCCGCCGAGTTTTGTGAAAGACTATGCTCAAGCTGCTGCCAACTATTCGCTTGGCAAGCTGGCGTCGTGTATCGGCTATCTCTATGAGGCCGACCTCCGCAGCAAAGGTGTGCGCAATTCGGGTAATGTGACCGATGGCGAGATTCTAAAAGAAATGATTTTCAAGATTATCCACTAATGATGAAACGTCTTCTTGCCATAATAGCCGTTCTTTTATCTGCAACCTTCGCCATCCAGACCGTATCGGCTCAATGTACTGTCAAAGGTACCCTCTTTGACGATAGTAACGGTGAGGCCATTCCGTTTGCCAATGTAGTGCTTGACGGCACACGCTATGGCTGTGCCACAGACTTGAGCGGTTTCTTTTTGATCAATAAGGTGCCGGCCGGAACATACACGTTGCGAGTGCGGTACATGGGATACGAAGAGTATCGGGACACTGTCGTATTGGCCGAGGGCAAGACGTTGATTAAAACTATAAGGCTCAAACCTACATCGCGCGTACTTGATGCTGTGGAGATCAAGGACAGCAAAATCGAAGAACGCCGAATGCAGACACAGGTGAGTGTCGAGAAAGTGACTGCGGCTCAGATACAACAGATGCCGTCAATTGGCGGACAGGCCGACATCGCGCAATATATGCAGGTGCTGCCGGGCGTGAGTTCGACCGGCGATCAGGGCGGGCAGCTTTATATACGAGGAGGCTCGATGATCCAGAATCTCTGTCTGCTCGACGGTATGATTGTCTATAACCCGTTCCATTCCATAGGCTTGTACTCCATTTTCGAGACCGATGTCATACTTAATGCCGACATCTACACAGGCGGTTTCGGTGCCGAATACGGAGGCAGGCTCTCATCGGTGATGGACATCACCACCCGCGACGGAAACAAACGCCGTCACAGCGGCAAGGTCGGCCTCAATACCTTTGGAGCCAACCTTATACTGGAAGGCCCTCTGAAACGGGAAACGGCTGATTCCAAGACTACTGTCACATATCTACTCACGGCAAAAAACTCGTTTCTCTCCAAAACATCGCCGCTCATCTATCCGTATATCGAGGGCGGGTTGCCGTTCGACTTCCTCGACGTCTATGGCAAACTGAGCCTTAATTCCGGCACCGGTAGCAAGCTGAACGTCTTCGGCTTCCGATTCGACGATAAGGTGATTGGCTATCACGCCATAGCCGACTACCATTGGCTGAACTATGGAGTCGGCAGCAATTTCACTGTGGTGACTGGCGAGTCGGCCATACTCGATGGCTCATTGGCCTATTCAAACTACCGCATAACACTCGACGATGCGACCGTTGCCCGCAAATACAGCGAGATAGGTGGCTTCAACATGACGCTGCAGATAACCAATTTTATCGGTGGCAACAAATTCAAATACGGCCTCAGTATGGAGGGCTATAATACCGACTATCTCAATGTGAACCAATATGGTATTCATACAGAGCAAAAGGAACCTACGACCAATCTATCGGCCTTTGCTACATATAAATGGACCAACGGTAGGTTGCTGCTCGACCCGGGCGTGCGCCTCGTCTACTATGCCACTCTCAATGAGCCACAGTTAGAGCCCCGTCTGGCTGTGAAATACAATATTAACGACAATGTTCGACTTAAATTTGCCGGAGGATTCTACAGCCAGGTGTTTCTCGATGCCCGGTCGGACAACGACATCGTGAACCTTTTCAATGGTTTCCTCACGGGTACCGGCGCACTCAACCTGCCGTCTACATTCAGAGGCAAGGAAGTGAGTACCTGTGTACAGCGGGCAGAGCACGCGGTTCTTGGCGCTGAATACGATTTCGATGAGCACATCTCATTCAATGCCGAAGTATATTTTAAATACTTCAACCAGTTGCTCAACGCCAACCGAAACAAGATGTACGACGAGAGCGACCCCGCATACCAAAGCGGCCCTTATGAAAAACCCGATTACCTGCTGAAAGATTTCATTATCGAGAGCGGTTTCGCCACAGGCTTCGATGTCAGCACAACGATTGACCTCGAGCGTCTCTATGTGTGGGCCACTTATTCTCTCGGATTTGTACAGCGCAAAGACGAGATACAAACCTACAACCCGCACTACGACCGCCGTCATACGGTGAACCTTCTCGCCACTTACGCACTCGGAGAACAGCGTGAATGGGAGCTGAGCGGACGGTGGAGCTTCGGTAGCGGATATCCCTTCACGCAGACGCAGGGCATCTACCAGATGCTCGGTTTCGGCGATGGCATCGCTGGCGACTACACGCGTGAGAACGGACGCTACGGCATACATTATGCCGAAATATACAAAGGCCGTCTGCCGAGCTATCACAGGCTCGACCTCGGCGTGAAGCGTAAATTCTCTTTGGGTAAGCGCTCAATAATGGAAGTGAACGTGAGTGTCACCAACGTGTACAGCAGGCAGAACATCTTCTATTTCGACCGCGCCACACACGAACGGGTCAATCAACTCCCGATTTTGGCATGTTTGGGCCTGACATTGACATTTTAGATAATATTGGATAAACCATAAAACGATGACAAGAAAAGTGAAAAATATATGGCAGGGCCTACAGAGACGCAGCTCGCTGGCCATACTGATCACGGCTGCAGTCTTGATTGAGACCACCAGCGTGGTCCAGTATCTTTTTGCCTACAGAGGCACAAAGCAGGTGGTGGAGCAATACGCGATGTCTGAATTGAAAACCAAGAACATGGAGATACAGCGTGAAGTCCGCAGTGTGGAAGAAGCTGTGTCTTACGTGACGTATGCGCTTGAACGCAACTTGAACAATCCGGAAGCCATCTACACATTGGAGCGCGCATTGCTCGAACGTAACCATGCCATCTCTGGCTGTGCTGTAGCATTCAAGGAAGGCTATATCAAAGGCGACCGTTGGAACGAACTCTTTGTGGGACGTGACGAAGGAGGAGCGTTGGTACAACGACAGATAGGTGATGAAAATCACAACTATTTCGAGCTGGACTGGTATAAAGAAACCATTGAAGCCGACTGCGGACACTGGACCGATCCGTATATTGACAACGCAGGCTCCAAAGCCGAGGTATGTTCGTATACTATGCCGTTGCGCGACAAGGACGGCGATGTCGTTGCTGTTTTTTGCGCCGATATGTCGCTCGACTGGCTGATGGAAATATTCAAAACCCAAAGCGAAGCGTCTTCGACGTTCCTTCTTAGCAGCACCGGCGTCATTATCGCCATGACAAACAATGTCTTCGAAAATATTGAGGCTGTGCAGGATGCAGTGAGCAATGCGAACGACTCGATGATAGACAAGGTCACTCGTGCAATGCTCTCCGGCGACACAGGCCGAGCCAAGATAAACAAATCGCAAGTCTTTTATGGTCCTGTGGAAGGCGGTACAGGGTGGTCCCTGGCGGTTGTTTTTGCCGACGATGTTGTTTACGATAGATTGAACAAGCTGAGCATCAACCTTGCCATCTTTATGCTTCTCGGTCTCGGACTGCTGGCATTTATAATGTTCCGCACGGTGCGTGGCTTCAGAAAGTTGCAGGTGGTGAATGCCGAGAAGGAGCGTATCGGCAACGAGTTGGCCATTGCCAGCGGCATTCAGAAAGGTATGCTTCCGTGTACCTTCCCGCCGTATCCTGATCGCGATGAGATTACGATGTATGGCTCTTTGGTGCCGGCCAAAGAGGTCGGCGGCGATCTCTACGACTTCTATATCCGCGATGAAAAGCTCTTTTTCTGTATCGGCGATGTGAGCGGCAAGGGAGTTCCTGCATCGCTTGTGATGGCGGTCACGCGCAGCCTTTTCCGTACGGTGTCGACGCATATCGACAAGCCTGAGTTGATAATGAAACAGATAAACGATGCTATGTCGGAAATGAATGAGAGTTCGATGTTTGTCACACTCTTTATTGGTATGCTCGACCTGCATTCCGGCATCCTGAGCTACAGTAATGCAGGCCACTGCCCGCCATATCTTGTCACCGCACCCAACTGCGACCCGATACCACTTGAGATGGATGCCAATATACCCGTCGGTCTTATGAAAGACTGGTCGTATACTGCCCAGTCGACGGCGATACGTCCCGGCAATGTAGTCTTCCTCTACACCGATGGTTTGACCGAGGCCGAGAATACAAGCCATGAACTCTATGGCGAAGAGCGGTTAAGGAAGTGTATTGCTGGCTGTGCCGACATTACCCCGCACGCCCTTATCGCGCATATAACTGATTCTGTCCACGCTTTCGTAGGCGATGCCGAACAGAGCGACGACCTCACCATGCTGGGGGTTCTTTTTAACAAGTATTTGACTATCAGTGGCAACACGCTGCATCTCAACAATAATGTCCAGCATGTGCCGCATCTGGCCAATTTCATCGACAGCGTGGCCGAAGCCAACGGTATTGATCCCGCCACTACGATGAGCCTCAACCTGGCCATGGAAGAGGCTGTTGTCAATGTAATCAAATATGCTTACCCCGACGGCGTCATCGGCGACATCGACGTCACGGCCACTGTTGAAGACGGCACGATAACATTTACCATTGAAGACAGTGGCGTGGCTTTCGACCCGACGGCGAAAGCCGACCCCGACCTCACCCTCGCGGCCGAAGACCGCCCCATCGGCGGCCTCGGTATACACCTGGTGCGCCAGCTGATGGACAGCATCGGCTACGAGCGTCGCAGCGACAAGAATATCTTAACACTCACGAAAAAATACAATCAACAATGAATACTACAATTAATGAAGTCAACGGCGAACTTGTAGCCGTATTCAGCGGACGCCTCGACACTGCAGCCGCTGTTCAGACCGAGCGCGATGTGCAACCCCTCTCCAACTGTGACGGTAAAGACATTGTCCTCGATTGCCGCGCTTTGGAATACATCTCCTCCAGCGGTCTGCGCATCTTCCTCAGCGTGCTCAAGGCTGCCAAGGCCAAGGACCGCCAGGTGTTCATCACCGGTATGAACGACGACATACGCAATGTCTTTGCCATGACGGGATTCACCAACCTCTTCCAGTTCAGATAGTATGGATGCGCACTCAGAAATGCTGCTTGCTCAGTATCGCGAGATGTTGCCCAACCTCAAGGTCCTCGAAGATATAGCTTTGAATCGTATCCGCGAGGCGCTTGATCAGCAGGGAATCACGGTTACTGCCATAGACCACCGCATAAAGACGGAGAAGTCGCTCAGCGGCAAGCTGGAGCTCAAAGGCGGCAAGTACAAGACCATAGGCGATATCACAGACCTCCTGGGGTTGCGTGTCATCACCTTCTATGCCGACGACGTCGACAAGGTGGCGGCTATCGTGGCCCAGGCTTTCGATATCGATTGGACGACATCTGTCGACAAGCGCAAGCTGCACCAGCTTGACAGCTTCGGCTACAACTCGCTGCACTATATCTGCAGCCTGCCAGCAGGCGCGGCCGACCCGGCAATCTGCAGCATCCGTTTCGAGGTGCAGATGCGTACCGCCCTGCAGCATGTATGGTCGACCATCAACCACGACACGGGCTATAAAAGCGACGTCCAGATACCGCGTGAGTATCTGCGTCAGTTCGGCCGCCTGGCAGGAATGCTCGAACTGATAGACGACGAGTTCAGCCGCCTGCGCAATTCTCTGGCCGACTATCGCCGTCGCATGCAGTCGCTCGTGGCTTCTGGCCAGCTGGACGAAGTGCCCCTTAGCTCCGACACATGGGAGAGCTACCTGCGCACCAGCCCCTTCGAGCGCCTCAACAAGCGCATCGCTGCCGTCAACCAGGCCGAAATCTTCACCGTCTCGCTTGTGCCATTCCTCAAAGTGATGCGCAAGCTGGAAATGGAGACCCTCGGCGATGTCCAGCGCTTTGTCGACGCCAACTCCGACGATGCATATCTGCTGGCTGTGTCCGAACTGGCCATCACCGACATCGACATCATCACCGAGAGTGTCGGCATCATGAATCTCTGCTATGTCCACGCCCTCAAGAACGGTGGCGGCAAGGCCTCTGTCTTGATGATACTCAACACCCTCAACCCCAGCGACAGCTCCACCAACGAGTTCATGGCGCAGAGCATTGTGCATCGTGCCGCCTCGTTGCCGTTTATGCAGAAATAATTGGATTTGTACACATACGGAACCGCCGGCTTCTATTTGGAGTCGGCGTTTCTGTATTCATTCTTGCGCTTGGGGTTCATTGGAAACCATCCCCGCTCGACGCGCCGTTTTTGTTTCATCAACTCGCCGATGCCCCACAGCGCCGAGGCGCCGAATACGCCTACGGCTGCCGAGACAATCATGTTCTCTATAAAGAGTGCGGCCACGATGCACGCCACTCCCACCACGAGAAACACAACCCACGGGCGCGTGCCCCAGTGGTATTCTACTTTGATGACCAGCGGATGCCAGAGCCCGATGGTGACGAATGTCGCTGCTGCTATTACGATGCCGGTGAAGTTCATTGCGCGTCTGATTATCTGATGCGTGTCCAGTCAATGGGTTCCTGACCTTGTGCGCGCAGGAACTCGTTGGTGCGGCTGAAGTGGCGGCAGCCAAAGAAACCCCTGTAGGCCGACAGTGGTGACGGGTGCGGTGCGGTCAGTATGTGGTGGTATAATGGGTTGATAAGCTTGCGTTTGGCGGTGGCATAGCTACCCCAGAGCAGGAACACTATGCCGCGGCGTTTGGTGGCCAGGGCTTCGATGGCGGCATCGGTGAAGCGTTCCCAGCCGTGGTTCTGGTGGCTTCCGGCTTTGTGGGCGCGCACGGTGAGGGTGGCGTTGAGCAGCAGCACCCCCTGCTCGGCCCATCCGCTGAGGTCGCCGCATGTGGTTGGTATCGTGGTGCCGAGGTCGTCGTTGATTTCGGTGATGATGTTCTTCAGCGACGGCGGCACCGGCACACCCTGTGGCACTGAGAAACTCAGCCCCATGGCCTGCCCCTCTTCGTGGTAGGGGTCTTGGCCCAAAATGACCACCTTCACCTTGTCGAACGGCGTGCTGTTGAATGCAGCAAATATCTTGCTACCAGGTGGGTAGCAGGTGTGTTCGGCCCGTTCGGCCACGAGGAAGTCTTTCAGGTCGGAGAAGTATTGCGACTCGAACTGCGGCAGCAGTTGTTCGTACCATGTGTAGTGTATCCTGACGCCTTGTATAGCCATATTCAAACGAGGAATGAGTTGTATTTGCGTTCTTTGCCGATGAGGCTCTCGATGCCGTGGCCAGGCAGTACGCGGTAGTCGTCGGGCAGGCTCATGATGCGTTCTTTCAGCTTGCTGATGAGGGTGGGGTAGTCGCCCCCAGGTAGGTCGGTGCGTCCGATGCTGAAGTGGAAGAGGGCGTCGCCCGTGAGCACCGCCTTCTCGCCCGGCACCACGAAGCAGAGGCTTCCCGGGCAGTGTCCGGGCACGTATCGGCTTTCCACCTCGATGCCGCCCACATGCAGCACGTCCCCGTCGTTGAGCTCCTGTGTCTCAAGGTCGCCCATATTGTCTACGGCAAATCCCATCATGGATCCCCAGGCTTCGGCCTGCCGCAGCAGTTTGCGCCCCTCTGGGTGCATGCTGACGGGCAGGTGGTAGTGTTCGCAGCACTGGCGCAGCCCCGCGATATGGTCCACGTGGGCGTGGGTGAGCAGTATGTGCGTCACCTTCAGCCCCTTTTGCTCGATGTATTGTGTCAGCTGCACGTCCTCGAACGAAGCTTCCGGTGCAGGATCCACGATGGCGCACTGCCGAGACACCGGGTCGACGATGATGTAGCAGTTGACTTCGAAGTGGTTGAACGTGAACCTGTGTATCATCCTTGTTCTATGTTGTTTGCGAGCTGTGTGAGGCTTATTGCACCCTGGCCATCTGGAATGTAGCCGTATAGGTGCTGCCGTCGTCGTTCTGCCGCAGTGCTGTCCAGTGCATCACCCCGTTTTCGATGTAGGCTATCTCCCACCATTCGCGATGCTCCGTCTCGCCGTACCCGCTGTTTTTCCAGCGCGTGCAGAGCAGGTTGCCGTCGACGAAATAGTTGCAGAATTCGGATGCCTGCGGATACCAGTTGCTGTCGGCGTCGAGGTGATAGTAGATGTAGCTGCCGTCGGCGAGGTATTCCCAGCGGTGCAGTTCGCCGTCGTCGTATTCAGAGCCTTCGGTGTTGGTGACGCGCCCTTCCCACACGCCCAGGATGTCGGTGCCGTAGTCTTTGTCCACCTTTGTCCAAAGCGTGGCGCCCTTGCTGGTGTACATCGTGTCGCCGTTGTGGTAGACGGTGTAGTCTGTCTTTGACTGCGTCTCCCTGTCGTTGATGTCGGTTATCTCGATGTCGGCCGTGAACGACGTCGACTTGCTCAGCGTGCCGCTCATGTTCACCATTCTGCCGTTTATGCTTACCTCGCTTGGCGCATGGTCGGTCCACCGCGTCAGCTCGCCGTCGAAGTCGGCCCTCGAGGCGCTGATGTAACCCGATGTCACCGATTCGAAGGTGTACACCACCTTGGCATTGGTCGGCACGATGTTGCCGTCCATCCGGGTGAGCATCCATTTGCCGAGTATCTGCTTGGCTATGGTGTCGTTGTCTTTGTCGCTGTCTGTTGTGCATGATGCAAAGGCCAGCACGGCAAGGCACGCTGTCAAAATTTGTTTTCTCATTGGGCTTGATTATTAATCCATGCGTCGAACTGTTCGCGCTTGAGGGCGGGAATGTCGAGCTTGAGCTTCTTGCGTAGGCCGCCGAGGTCGTTGAAGAGTTTGTTGGGGTTGGCAGCTTTGAGCTGGGATATGGTATTGATACCTGCCTTGCGGATTGCCGGCACCCATTCGGCGGGGACGCCGTGCTTGACGAAATCCTCGTCGGTGGTGACGGCTGCTTTCTTCTCGGGCTTCATCAGGGGGAAGAGGAGCACGTCCTGAATGTTCTGTTCGTCTGTCATCATCATCACCAAGCGGTCGATGCCAATGCCCATGCCGCTAGTGGGTGGCATGCCGTACTCGAGGGCGCGCACGAAGTCCATGTCGATAAACATGGCCTCGTCGTCGCCTTTCTCGCTCAGACGCAACTGCTCCTGGAAGCGCTCCAGCTGGTCGATGGGATCGTTCAGCTCGGAGTAGGCGTTGGCCAACTCCTTGCCGCAGACGAAGAGCTCGAAGCGTTCGGTGAGGTTGGAATTGTCGCGGTGGCGCTTGCAGAGGGGCGACATGTCGATGGGGTAGTCTGTGACGAAGGTGGGCTGTATCAGCGTGGGCTCGCACTTCTCGCCGAAGATGGCGTCGATCAGCTTGCCTTTGCCCATCGTCTCGTCGACTTCAATGTTGAGGGCTTTGCAGGTGTCGCGCAGCTGCTGCTCGTCCATGTTCTCCACGTCGTAGCCAGTCTGTTCCTTGATGAGTTCGCACATCGGAGCGCGGCGGAAGGGACTGCCGAAGTCAATCTCGTGACCCCACACGTTCACTTTGGTGGTGCCGTGTAACTTTTGGGCGATGCGTCCCAGCATGGTCTCGACGAAGGTCATCATCCAGTTGTAGTCCTTGTAGGCCACGTATATTTCCATGCAGGTGAACTCAGGGTTGTGTGTGCGGTCGATGCCCTCGTTGCGGAAGTTGCGGCTGAACTCGTACACTCCGGCATAGCCGCCGACGATAAGGCGCTTGAGGTACAACTCGTCGGCGATGCGCAGGTAGAGCTCCATGTCCAGCGCGTTGTGGTGCGTGATGAAGGGGCGCGCCGCAGCGCCGCCGGGGATTACCTGCAGCACCGGTGTCTCCACCTCGAGGTAGCCCTGCTCGTTGAAGAAGGAGCGCATCGTGTTGATTATCTTGGTGCGCTGCACAAAGGTCTCGCGCACCTGCGGATTGACGATGAGGTCCACATAGCGTTGGCGGTAGCGCAGCTCGGGGTCGCTGAAGGCGTCGTAGACCACGCCGTCCTTCTCCTTGACGATGGGCAGGGGGCGCAGGCTCTTGCTGAGCACCGTGAGGCTCTTCACATGGATGGAGGTCTCGCCCATCTGGGTGACAAACACGTAACCGGTAACACCGATGATGTCGCCGATGTCGAGCAGACGCTTGAAGACGGTGTTGTAGAGGGTCTTGTCCTCGCCGGGGCATATCTCGTCGCGCTTGACGTAGAGCTGTATGCGGCCATAGCTGTCCTGCAGCTCAACAAACGAGGCGGCACCCATGATGCGGCGGCTCATGATGCGGCCGGCGATGCTCACGTTCTGGTACAGCGTGTTGTCCTTCGGGAACTGCTCCAGTATCTCGTTGCTCTTGGCGTTCACCTCGTAGAGGGCTGCGGGGTAGGGGTTGATGCCCAGCTTCTTCAATTCCGCCAGCGAATTGCGGCGTATCTGTTCTTGCTCAGTAAGTTCTGCCATAATATAATATGCTGTTTTGTTGTCGGATGAATTGAAGTGCAAAAGTACAACTTTTTTTTGATTTACGGAGAATTTTTTACATTGTCGCATCATCTGCCGCGTCAGAGAGTCTCCGCTCCGCCTCCTGGCAATTAACAAAAATTCGTTATGATTTAAGTTAAATTTGGTTATCATGGCCGCGTTTTGGCCTCATTTCGGCCCTTTTTGCCCTCCTACCGGTAGTGCATATCAACGATACATCAACGATATATCAACGATATTTCAACGATTGCAATCGTCGAAATATCGTTGATATATCGTTGATGTATCGTTGAAATGCACTACCGGATGCCTTTTTTTAACATTTATGTCGGGAAAAGTTTGTAATTTTGCACCCCGAAAATCAATATGCAATCAAGATGGAGAAGAATGCAATACAAGTGATGATGGAGCACCGCTCGGTGCGGCGCTTCAAACCGCAACCTGTTGAACCAGACGTGCTCGGCGCGATTTTGGACTGCGGCCTGCGAGCCTCCAACACAGGCAATATGCAGCTCTACAGCGTGATCGCCACACAGCAGGAACTCCTGCGCGGCGAGCTCTGCAAGCTGCACTTCGGCCAGTGCTCCACGGCGCCGCTCTGGCTGACCGTATGCACCGATGTGGCACGCTATCACCAATACTGCCGCGTCAATGGATGCGACGAACCCTACGGCAATTTCCTGTGGTTCTGCTCGGCGCTGGTCGATGCCTCGCTGGCGGCACAGAACATCTGTGTGGCCGCCGAGGCCAAAGGACTGGGATTCTGCTATCTGGGCACTGTGATGTACAACACCGCCGCCATAGCCGACCTTCTGCAGTGCCCCAAGGGTGTGGTGCCGGTGGTGACCATCGCCATGGGCTACCCCGACGAGGAACCGCGCTTGAGCGAACGCCTCGGACAAGACGCCGTGGTGCACAGCGAGACCTACCATGTGCCCACCGACGACGAACTCGTTCGCAGCCACGCCGTGCGCGACAACGACCCCTTCAACCGCCGCATGGTCGAGGAGAACGGCACTCGCAACTACTGCGAAATCTTTACCACCAAACGCTATCCGCGCGCCATGAACGAGAGCGTCAGCCGCGATTTGCTCGACTTTCTGCGCCGTAGCGGAATGATGGATTGAGTATATTTTTTATCATTATATTGAAAAAAGTTGTATATTTGCATCTCACACCCATTGCGGTGGGTGTGGTGTATTTGATTGAAAGACAATTATTAATATTAAAAACTAACAAAAAGAACAAATGAAAAAAGCACTATTTTTCGTGCTGGGCGCAGCGCTTATGGCCATGCTGCCCGGCAGCGCAAAAGCGCAGAGCAAGACTATCGAGCTCGGTGTGCGCACGCTTGACCATGCCGTCCTCGACAGCGCATGGATTTTTGCCGGAGCCGACTCTGCCGACTATTTTGTCGACTCGACCCACCTCAGCGGCACGCACCCCACTGTGGTCTGCACCGACACCGCCGTCGCCAGCATGGCCCTGACCGTCACCGCCGACGGTTTCGGCATCACCGGCTCGGCCGACTCGACCATCTACGCCAAAGGCGCCATCGTGGCCCGCGACGTCAACGGCCGCATTTATGTCTACAGCGCCTCGACCCAGGCCGAGCGCACCGACGGTATCATCAAGGTCCGCAGCCTCTTCTCCGAGGCCGACAGCCTTGTGGCCACCCTCACCGTGGCTGGCAACGTGCTGATGCCCTATGATTTCGCCGTCAGCGACAACCACGGCTGGAGCTACAGCACCCTCGCTGCAGCCATCGCCGACCCTCAGGCCGACACCATCAACTTCGTGGCCGCCACTGTTAATGTCGACAACACCGTCAACATCGGACGCTCTGTGGTCGTCAACCAGCTGGGCAAAGCCTTCGTGAGCCAGACCAGCACCGCCTTCACCACCAGCCCTTCGGCTATCCTGACTTGGAACGGCGGCAACGGCACCATCACCTCTACCGCAAATCCTTCGTACATCTTCAACGTCCAGCAGGCTTCGGGCCTTGTTCTGCAAAACGTCGTCGCCACGGCCACTAACGTCGTCACCCTCGACGGCATCTTTGCCATAGCTTCGGTCAACAACAGCACCCTCAACGTCGCCGAAGGCGGCCTCTACGCCATCATCGCAAAGAGTCAGAGCGCCCTGCAGGTCGACAGCGTCAACTTCGCCGGCGGCAACAGCGGCATCTCGCTCAGCGCCGACTTCGCCGGCACAGCCCAGGTGCTTGGCAGCACAGTCCTCAACCGCATGAGCGGCTATGAGGTGCCCGTCAACGCCAATGCCTATATCATCGACGGCAGCTATCGCAACTACTACCGCACCCTCCAGCGCGCCAGCGACGCCGCCACCCTCGGCGCCATCGTCCGCCTGGCACAGAACGTCGCTACCGACACCATCGAAAAAGGTATCACCCTCATGATGGAAGGCGACTCCGTGGGCGACCTCTACCTCCGCCACACCGCCGGCGGCGTCGTCATGATGAACGGCACCGTCAACGTGCTCAGCACCGATGCCGACAATGTCAGCGGCATCACCATCGACAGCATCGATGTGATGACCAACTTCCTTGTCAACTCTCACATGACCCAGATCAACAACGGTCGCTACAACAATATCGACATTGCCAACGCCACCCCGCAGACCCTCAACATCAGCGGCGGCAAGTTCAACGGCAACCCCCGCGCCACCCTGCGCCAGTTCCTCAACCCCGGCAAGGCTTTCAACGTCAACGACGAGGCCGATGCAGCCCGCTTCCCCTGGAAGGTCGTCGACGGCTACACCGTCAGCTGGAACAACTGGGACTACAAGGGCCACGACACGGCTCTCGTCTACAATAACGCCGACCGTCACATCTCGCCCGTCTTCAGCCGTCCCGGCACCTCAAGCTACAAGGATGGCGTCGACCTCGACACCCTCTTCATCGGCTGGTATATCGAGCCTGAGTTCATCCACCCGTGGAACTTCCCGACCGATGAACTGACGAGCGACACCACCCTCTATGCCAAATATATGGTGGTCGACTGCAACGTCACCAGCGAGTACACCGTGGCACACCTGCGCCAGAACCTGGCCCGCACCGGCTACGACACCGCCAACGTCTTCACCTACCGCGACACCACCGGCGAGGACATCACCCTCTACAGCGTCCTCTATTACGGCTACGAGGTCGTCGGCTCGGCCGATACCACTATCGCCGGCACTGACTGGAGCGCCCAAGACACCTTCTACTTCAAATACGACCGCATCAAAGTGCCCGTGGTATGGGCCGCTGGCCAAGGCTACGTCGATGGCAACTATCCCAATCACTTCACCAACGACACCATGTACTTCGGTGACACTATCGACTACACCCTCCATAACGCCACTCGCGAAGGCTATACCTTCACCGGTTGGGACACCACCCACATCACCGTCTTCTATGATGTCGACACCATCTGGGCCCTCTACATTCAGAACACCTACCCCGTGACCTGGAAGGTCGACGGCACCAACATTGACACCACCGTCTACTCCACTGCCTACACCGGCACTGCTTTCGCAGGACTCAGCGGCGTCTACACCGACGACAACAGCACCGAGGTGGAAGCCAACCTGACCTTCATCAAGGGCAACGACACTGTGCGTACACCCGACTATCCTGTCAACGCCGGCACCTGGACGGTCTATGCCGCCCCCGTCAACCCCGCCTACATGCTTAGCAACAATATCTTCACCCTCACCATCACCCCGGCTGAGCTGACCATCAGCGGCGTCGAGGTCGACACCGTGAAGTTCTACGATGGCAACCGCCTGGCCCGCGTCGCCAACAGCGGCGTCATCAGCGGTTTTGTCGGTTCCGACAGCGCCGAACCCGTCGTCATCGCCATGTACGACAACGCTGAAGTCGGCGAAGGCAAGACCATCGTGGCCACCTACAGCCTCGGCAGCGCCATCGGTACCAACTACCGTTTCGCCAACAATAGCGACACCCTCAGCCGCAACGGCGTCATCCTCGAGGCCATCGTGCCCGACAACACCTACGGCGACAGCAACACCGGCATCATGGTCGATGCCACCGGCTATTGCACCGGCAACGGCATCATCAACTACCAGCTCACCAGCGGTAACCCCGACCAGTACAAACTCAGCTTCAGCGATTCTGTCTTCACAGACACCAACTGGAATACCATCGCCACCGCAGGCCAGATTGTAATCGATGTGCCCGCCGGCACCGAACCTGGTACTTACAACGTCACCATCGTCTTCGGCGACAGCCGCTACCCGCAGCTCGTCAGCAATCCTGTGACTGTGAGCTTCAACGTCAACCTGCCCGAGACTTACACCATGCCGCTCTTCAGCGATGTCATCGCTCTGGTCGACACCTGCCATTGCTTCACCGATATCCATTGGTTCCACAGCACCGACGGCGGCGCCACCTGGACCGAAGTCGTCGAAGCTCAGGGCAAGTACTACTACCAAGAGGTCGGCGGCCTGACCGGCCAGTATCGCGCCATGGCTTCCATGAACGGCCTGACCGTCATGACCTGCCCGCAGACCGACGTCACCACCCTCATCGAGGACGCCCCCGCTCCTGCTGCTACTGTCGACGCCTATCCTAACCCCGCCACCGACCAGGTGACCCTCCGCGTCAATGGCAGCGCCGCCCGCACCCACACTCTCCGTGTGATGAGCGTTATGGGTCTCACCATCGAGAACCGTGTCTTCGAGGGCAACGAGACGAAGGTCAACATGCGCGGTCTGCAGGCTGGCAACTATGTGGTCAGCGTCGACGGCATCGTGGTCCGTGTTATTAAAAAATAAGTAATAACGTAAAAAGCAAAATAGAATATGAAACGTATATTCATCTTGTTTGGTGTGCTCGCCCTCGCCATCGGCGCTCAGGCTCAGTACAACCAGAAAAGCAATTATATCAGCTTCAACGTCAATGGCGGCATGAACAGCATGCTCTATAACCCCGCCAATGGCGACAACGCCCTCGCCCTCGGCTTCGGCGGCGGACTGCGCTATACCCACTTCTTCGGTCGCCACTTCGGTATCGGCTTCGGTGCGCAGTACAACTATGCCAACGCTTCGACGCTGTACGATTTCACCGATGTCACCGTCGGTCTTACCCACGACGACAACCCCGGCGTGACCTACGACCTGCACACATCCTTCGACAAATGGCGCGAGCGTCAGAACCTGCGCTATCTGGGTATTCCCGTCGAGCTCTACTGGCGCGCCCCGATGGGCGAGCGCTGGTTCTTCCTCTTCGGCCTGGGTGCCCAGTTCGACCTGCCCCTGCATGGCGAGTACAACGCCACCGAGGGTTCCTACCGCAACGAAGGCTACTTCCCCGCAATCGGCCACATGGTCAGCGATATGCCCGACCACGGTTTCCGTACCTATAAGGCTGAGGATGTCGAAGGCAGCGAGTTCACCGTCGCCCAGTGGGGCATAAGCCTCATCGCCGACCTCGGCTTCAACTATGCCCTCAGCAACCATTGGGGCCTCTACTTCGGTATCTATGGCGGCTACGGCCTGACCAACCTGCTCGACAGCGTAAGCACCGATCCTATTGTTCTCATCAATGAGGAAGACGCTTCCAAACTCGACTATAACGGCACCTTTGGCTCCGACCAGATCGATGCCCTGCACCTGCTCAACTTCGGCGTGAAACTCGGCGTCAACTTCGGTTGGAACTGCCATAGCGGCAGCAAGGCCGACAAGGACAGCGACCTCGTATCCTATGACGACCAGAAGGCCAAGAAAGAACAGGCCGACAAGGAGAAAGCCGAGAAGGAAAAAGCTGCCAAGGAAAAGGCTGCCAAGGAGAAAGCTGAAAAGGAGAAAGCTGCCAAGCAGCAGAACGAGACTCCTGCCACCAACGACAACAACCAGGCCGCCAACCAGCAGCCTGCCGGCAATGCCGCTTATGGCAACAACGGTGCCGACGAGGCTGAAGAGGCTGCCGCCCGCGAAGCTCGCTGCAACGCCCGCCGCATGAACGATGCCGACATGGCCCAGGCCCTTGCCAACATCGATGCCGATATCCAGGATGCCGAGGCTATGGCCAACGAAAGTGGCAATGCCGAGGCCAAGGCCGCCGTTGCCGACGCTAAAGCCAAAGCCGCCGATGCCAAGCGTGCCCACAAGAACGGCCAGTACTGCAAGGCCTACGATCTCTTCAACGAGGCCTACGGCCGTATCGCCGACAGCTACGCCAATGACGCCGCCACCTTCGCCGGCAAGAACAATGCCCCCGAAGCCAAGCAGGCCGCCGACGACGCTGCCCTCTATGCCGACGCTTCCCACAGAGACGGCCTCGACTGCGCCATGGCTGCCAGCCGCAATGCCCGCCTCAACAGCGAGATAGCCCGCAATAGCGAAGGCGGTCGTGGCAACAACACCGCCTACATGGATCCCAACTATGCCGACTACCTGGCCAACGAGGCTCTGGCTATGGCCAACGATGCCGACTGCGCCGCTGCCAAGACCGACGCCAAAGACAGCTCTGGCAAGGCTTACCGTGGCCAGCTGGCCCCCAGCTATGCCGCCAGCGCCAAGAGCTTTGCCGAAAGCGCCGACTGCTATGCCAAGAAGTGCAACAACCCCGACTCCAAGGCTGCTGCCAAAGAGGCCAACACCAAGGCTGCCGAGGCTGCTGAGGCTTCGCGCATGGGCGATATCGCCGCTGCCTACCGTGCTGCCCGCGCCGCCCAGCAGGCTGCCGAGCGCGCCCGCCGCGCCTGCGGTGGTGCCGACAATGCCGCCAAGGCCAACGAGCCTGCCGCCAAGCCTGCCGACCGCACCCAGCTGCAGAAGTATCTTGACCAGATCAACGCCACTGTCCACTTCGACTTCGCCAAGACCGAGCCCAAGTTCGACAGCAAGACCGACCTGGCCATCCGCGCCCTCGTCGCTGCCATGAAGGCCGACAAGAATGTGAAGATCCTCATCACCGGTCACACCGACAACGTCGGTTCTGCCGAAGGCAATATGACTTACGGCAAGAAGCGTGCCGAGGCTCTGAAGCAACTCATGGTCGACCTTGGCGCCCCCGCCGCCAGCATCAGCACCGCCTCGAAGGGCCAGACTGAGCCTGTGGTGGAGAACGACACCGAGGAACACCGCTACCAGAACCGCCGCGCCGTCATCACGCTGCGCTAAAGGTAAGCATACACAGCAGAGAGGGCCGGCGCTTGCGCGCCGGCCCTCTCTGTTTGTGTTTTGTGGTTATGACCTAAAAATCGCTCTCGCACTGATTGACGCATTAACACATTAACGCATTTATGCCGCCGCCGCTCGTTATCTTGCCGTCTCAAGCAAGTCCTGCATCTCTTTGATTTCGTCGCGGTATTTGGCTGCTGCCATGAAGTCCAGCTCCTTGGCGGCCAGCTGCATCTTGCGCTGGCTGTCGCGTATCTCTTTGCGCAGCTGCTCCTTGGTCAGCGACATCAGGCGTGGATCCGGGCCTTTCTTGACAGGGGCTGCATCGCCTTCCTCGGCCGCCATCGGGGCGGCGGGTTCGTGCTGACAGTAGGGGCGTACCTGCGGCTTGCCGCTCTCGTCGCGTTCTTCGGCTGCACGCTCGATCACGCTGGTGGTGCCGATGATGGCCTCGGTGCTCTTCACTATCTGGCGCGGCACGATGCCATGCTCCATGTTGTACTTGATCTGTTTGTCGCGATGGCGGTTGGTGATGTCTATGGCGCGTTGCATGCTTCCAGTGACGGTGTCGCCGTAGAGGATGGCTTTGCTGTGCACATTGCGCGCGGCGCGGCCGATGGTCTGGATCAGTGCGCGGTCGCTGCGCAGAAAGCCCTCTTTGTCGGCGTCGAGGATGGCCACAAGGCTCACCTCCGGCAGGTCGAGGCCTTCGCGCAGCAGGTTGACGCCCACCAGCACGTCGAAGACGCCCATGCGCAGGTCGCGCATGATTTCCACACGCTCCAGTGTGTCCACGTCGCTGTGGATGTATTTGCTGCGTATGCCAAGGTTGGTCAGGTAGCCGGTCAGCTCTTCGGCCATGCGTTTGGTCAGCGTGGTGACCAGCACACGCTCGCCTTTGTCGACGGTGTTTTCTATCTCGTCGAGCAGGTCGTCGACCTGGCTCACGGCCGGCCGCACCTCGACCACGGGGTCGAGCAGCCCGGTGGGGCGTATGACCTGCTCCACCACGATGCCCTCGGCTTCGCGCAGTTCATAGTCGGCCGGTGTGGCGCTGATGTAGATAGTCTGTCCGGTGAGGTTGTAGAATTCGTCGTAGGTCAGCGGGCGGTTGTCGAGCGCCGACGGCAGTCGGAAGCCGTATTCGACCAGCGATGTTTTGCGGCTGCGGTCGCCGCCGTACATGGCGCCGATCTGAGGCACGGTGACGTGGCTCTCGTCGATGACGAGCAGCATGTCGTCGGGGAAATAGTCGATGAGGCAGAATGGCCGCGACCCCGGCGCACGGCCGTCGAAGTAGCGGCTGTAGTTCTCGATGCCTGAACAGTAGCCGAGTTCCTGTATCATCTCCACGTCGTAGTTCACCCTCTCTTCCAGACGCTTGGCTTCGAGGTTCTTGCCTATCGAGTAGAGGTAGTCGCGCCGCTCGTACATGTCGCGTTGTATCTGTAGCAGGGCGTCGCCCATCTGTTCCTTGTTGGTGAGGAAGTTGCTGGCCGGATAGATGACCACCTCGTTGAAGCGTTCGAGGCGCTGGCCGCTGACGGGGTCGAAGCTTTCGATGGTCTCCACCTCGTCGTCCCAGAAACTTATGCGGTAGCAGAAGTCGGCAAACGAGGGAAAGACGTCGACGGTGTCGCCCTTGACGCGGAAGCGGCCGTTGGTGAACTCTATTTCGTTGCGCACGTATTGCCCTTCGAGCAGGCGCATCAGCAGGGTGTCGCGCTGCAGGCGGTCGCCCACATGCACCTCGACGGTGCCGCGCTTGAACTCCTCGGGGTTGCCGATGCCGTAGATGCAGCTCACGCTCGACACCACGATGACGTCTCTCCGCCCGCTGAGCAGCGCACTCGAGGCGCGCAGGCGCAGTTTGTCGAGCTCGTCGTTGATGGCCAGGTCTTTCTCGATATAGGTGTTGGTGGCCGGTATATAGGCTTCGGGCTGGTAGTAATCGTAGTAGCTGACGAAGTACTCCACGGCGTTGTTGGGGAAGAATTGCTTGAATTCGCCGTATAGCTGCGCCGCCAGGGTCTTGTTGTGGCTCATGACGAGGGTGGGGCGCCCCAGCTCCTTGATGACATTGGCCACGGTGAAGGTCTTGCCGCTGCCTGTGACGCCCTGCAACACCTGAGCCCGCTGCCCGCTGCGCACGCCGTCCACCAGCTGCCGTATGGCCTCCGGTTGGTCGCCCATCGGGGCAAAATCAGATTTCAGTTCAAATTCCATTGTCTTTTATTAACGTCGGCCACGCCGAATTATTGCATCAAAGTTGTTACTGTTGTGTTGCGCTTTGATAATCAATCTATTATACCATTTTGACATTCTTGGTTTCAACCGCGGAAAAACCTGTTTTGTAAAGTGTTGATATACAGGCATCGAGAGCACTCTCCTCTTACTCTGCGCTATACCTTCTCTATACCTCCGCTATACCCGCTCCTACTTTTGTAAGAGGAGATATAGCGTAGGTATAGAGAAGATATAGCGCAGATAAGGCTTAGATGGCTCGATATGAGTGCATTCCGACCTTCCGCTGCTATGCCTGACCGGCCACTGGGCAGGATATTTCTGTTGAGATTCAGTATTTTTGCGTATCTTTGCAGTCTGCAATGAATGTTGCCGATATGATAAAGACGCTGATACTTAGCCGTATGGCCAGCCCGCTTCAACCATGAGAACGATTCAGATAGACCTCAGCCCCGAGCAGTTGCACGACCCCGCCTTGCTGCGCCGGGCGATTGCCGACCAGATTGGGTTTGCGGCGGCCGATGTGCCGCTGCATCGTGTGGTGCGCCGCGCCATCGACTGCCGTCGACGCAATGTGCTCTACCATTGCACGGTGGAGATTGCCGATGCCGATGGCCGCTTTGCGCCGGCCGAGCCGCTGCCGCCCATGGAGCCGCTGCGGAGCGACGCGCCGCGTGTGGTCGTCGTGGGTGCCGGTCCGGCAGGCCTTTTCGCCGCCATGCGTGCCCTTGAATTGGGCCTCCGCCCCGTCATAGTCGAACGGGGCAAGCCGGTCGAAAAGCGCAAGTACGACATCGCAGCCCTCGCACGCGAGAAACGCGTCGACCCCGACAGCAACTGGTGCTTCGGCGAGGGTGGGGCAGGCACCTACAGCGACGGCAAACTCTACACCCGCTCCACCAAGCGTGGCGACGTGGCGGCGGTGCTGCGCCGCTTCGTGGCTCATGGCGCCGACCCCGACATTATGCTCGACGCCCACGCACATATCGGCACCGACCGCCTCGGTGGCATCATCGCCGATATGCGGCGCGACATAGAGGAGCATGGCGGAGAGTATCATTTCGGCCTTCGGGTCGACGACCTGCTGGTGCGTGGCGGCCGGGTCGTAGGGGTCCACTGCGCCGACGGCAGCACCATAGAGGGCCGCGCCGTGGTGCTCGCCACCGGACATTCGGCCCGCGATGTCTACAACATGTTCCGCAGCCACGGCTGGCTGCTCGAAGCCAAACCCTTCGCCCTCGGCGTGCGCGTTGAGCATCCGCAGAGCCTGATTAACGACATTCAGTACCACGGGCCGCACCACAGCCCGCTGCTGCCTCCGGCCGCCTACAGCCTCACCACACAGGTCTACTCAAGCAATAACGCATTTACACATTCACGAAATCAGCATGGCGTCTTCAGCTTCTGCATGTGCCCGGGCGGTGTCATCGTGCCTGCCGCCACGGCCGACGGCCAGCAGGTGGTCAACGGCATGAGCAATTCGCGCCGCAATTCGCCTTACGCCAACAGCGGCATCGCCGTCACCGTCGGTCCTGAAGATGTCGGCTCCGACGACGTTTTCGCCCTGCTCGATTTCCAGATGGCCGTCGAACAGCGTATGTTCCATGCCGGCGGCGATGCCATCAACGCCCCCTCGCAGCGGCTGACCGACTTTCTGCGGCGCCGTCCGTCGTCCACGCTCAGGCCGTCGGGCTATATGGGCGAGACCGTGGCGGCCCCGCTCCACGAACTGCTGCCGCCCTTCGTGGCCGACTGCCTCATGCAGGGTTTCCGCGACTTTGACCGCAAGATGCACGGTTTCGTCACCGCCGAGGCCTTGCTCCTCGCCGTCGAGAGCCGCACCTCTTCGCCAGTGCGCATCCCGCGCGACCGCCTCTCGATGCAACATCCGCAACTCGCTGGACTTTACCCTTGCGGCGAAGGCGCCGGTTACGCCGGCGGTATCGTCAGCTCTGCCCTCGACGGCATAGCCTGCGTCGACGCACTGAAAAAAAGCATCGACGCACAATAAAGGCGATGCATCGCCGTTAATAGGAGCATGAAGAAGAATAAAGTGCTCATTGTATACACCGGTGGCACCATCGGCATGGTGCAAGACGAGAACGGCTCGCTGCACCCCTTCGCCCTCGACCGCATCTATGACGCTGTGCCTCAGCTCAAAGCCTGCAGCTACGATATCGACTCGGTGACTTTGAAGGACATCATCGACTCGTCGGATATGACCCCGCCGCTCTGGGTCGAGATTGCCGAAGCCATCGAGAAAGAATACGACAACTACGACGGCTTTGTGGTGCTCCACGGCACCGACACCATGGCCTACACCGCCTCGGCACTGAGCTTTATGTTCAAGAATCAGGCCAAGCCCATCGTACTCACAGGCAGCCAGCTGCCGCTCGGCATGCTGCGCAGCGACGGCCGCGAGAATATCATCTGCGCCCTCGAGATTGCCTCCACCCGCCTGGCCACCATCCCCGAAGTGTGCATCTTCTTCGAGAACCATCTTTATCGCGGCAATCGCAGCACCAAGCAGAGCGCCGAGAATTTCGACGCCTTCGAGACCTACAACTACCCCTCGCTGGCCAAGGCGGGCATCAATATCAGCTTCCGCGAGCATCTCTTCCTCCCCATGCCCACGCAGCCGCTCGTGGTGCGCAAACGTTTCGACACCCGCGTGGCTATCCTCAAACTCTTCCCCGGCATCGGTCCCGATGTGGTGGGAGCCGTGCTGGCCACTCCGGGCCTGCAGGGCGTCATCATCGAAACCTACGGCTCGGGCAACGCACCCACAGGACGCTGGTTTATCGACGCCCTCGACGCTGCCATACGCCGCGGCATCATCGTGATGAATGTCACCCAGTGCAAGGCCGGCGCCGTCAAGATGCGCCAGTATGCCGCCAGCTGCGACATGGATCGCATCGGCGTGGTCGGTGCAGGCGACATCACCATCGAGGCCGCCGTCACCAAGATGATGTACCTTCTGGGCAACTACCCCGACGACAAGGAACACATCAAGCAGCGCCTCAGCCAGTCGCTGCGGGGCGAGATAACGGAATAATTGAATAATTGAATAATGTAGCACAAAATATGGTCCGCAGGCATCCTGCCTGCGAAGGTGGTCCGCAGGCATCCTGCCTGCGAAAATGGTATGCAGGCATCCTGCCTGCGGTATTCTTCATCTTCTTCCACCTTCACCCACTGAACGCCCAGATCGGCAACCTCGGCCAGTTCGACAGCCGCTTGCTGCACTACGGCATCCAGGTGGGATATACACAGTCTAAGTTCGACCTCGCTTTCAGTCAGGACGACAGCCTGCGACAGTCGCTGCAGGGCACCACGTCGTACTACGCTCCGGGATTTCATATCGCCGTCATAGGCGATATGCGTCTCGGGCGCTGGTTCAACTTGCGCCTGCTGCCAGGCGTCACGCTGGTCACGCGCACCGTGGCCTACTCTTGGGAAGAAGGCTACCTCGCGTCACACTATCTGGCCGAACGCAGCAGAAATGTGGAGTCTGTCTATGGCGATATCCCGATTGAGATAAAATTCCGAGCTGTGCGTTGGAACAATTTCCGGCCTTACGTCACCGCCGGCGCCTCCTACGGTTTCGACTTTGCGTCGCTCCGCAAAAATCGCAATCAGACCAACCAGTCTATCATACGCCTGCAGCCGCATGATATCCGCTACTCGATGGGCGTAGGCTTCGACGTCTTCCTTCGCTACGTCAAGTTCGCCATCGAGCTGAAGATGAATTTCGGCCTGCTCGACCTCAAGGTCGAAGACCCCGATGTCTATATCCGTGCGTTCGACAATCTGAAGTCGCGCACGTTCATGCTCAGTTTCACTTTTGAAGGATAGAAAAAACATGAAAGACCTTGTCTGGTACGACCGACTGCAGCTTGTCGCCATGATGCTGATGGCGGCGTCGATGCCTGTGGATTTCCATTGTGGACTGTGGGCTGGGGTCTTATTGGCCGTCGCGTCGTTGGTCAAGATGGTGGCGCAGCGGCGGGTGGGCAACCGCTCGCTGTCACGTCCGCTCGTATGGACGTTGGTGGCCATTGTGGCTTATTGGCTGCTGCATCTCGTAAGTGTCGCCTACGGTGGCCAGCCGGAAGTGGGCCTGCGGGTGGTCGAGCTCAAAGCGGTGCTCCTGCTCTTTGCCCTCAGCTTCCTGCTGTCCGACACAGGCTATATCCGCGAACACCACATACGATGGCTCTTCTGTTCGCTCTGGGTGTCGGTCTGCGCGGTGTTTGTCTATCATCTCGGCGCGGCGCTGCTGAACCTCTTCGACGGTGCTTCGCCGGCATCGGTTTTCGGCATGAATTTCGACAAGCGCCATCATGCCTACACAGCCCTTTATATCGATGTCGCTCTGGGATTTCTTCTTGTCGAACTCTCCACCAGATGGGGCAGTCTCCGACGCTGGCTCCGCGTTGCGATGCTTGTCTCGGCACCGTTTCTGGTACTGTATGTCCTGATGGTCAATTCGCGCGCGGGTGTCCTCGCCATGTGGATGGTGGCGCTGGCAGGCGTGCTCTACCTGCTGCTTGTCGGCTTCAGATGGAAGCAGGCTCTGCTTCTCGCCCTGCTGTTTTCGGCATTCACGCTTGGTGCTGGGCAACTCCTTCCGGGCCATGACAATCGCTTGGCCAGCACCCTCGAAAATGTTAGCGATGTGGTCGCGTCCGATGATGGCGCTTCCGACGACGAAGCCGATATTACACCCGATGCGCGACTCGACATCCTCAAGTCAACGGTTGGCCTGGCCATGGAACGCCCTCTCACGGGCTTCGGGGCCAGCCGCTACCGCGCCGCCATAGTGCAGCGCTTCGAAGACGATGGCTTCGACTATGGCGTAAAATCAGGCTTTAATGCCCACAACCAATACGTCGAGACGATGCTCTCTGTGGGTGTCGTGGGCCTCCTGTTTCTCTTGGCCTTTCTCCTTGTGCCGATATGGCAGGCTTGGCGTGGCCGTCGCTACCTGTTCCCTGTACTGCTTCTTATTGCAGTTTTTGGCTTCAATCTCCTCTTTGAATCCATGCTCGAGCGCCAGATGGGACTCCTCTTTATCTGCTTCTTTGTCCCTGTGATAGTGTTGTTAATCAGTACTGAAGAAAATAAATTTGGTCAATATCCAAAAAAATAGTACTTTTGCA
>JAFVWV010000192.1 GCA_017501495.1 Bacteroidales bacterium
AGTGGAAAGTGGAAAGTGAAAAGTGGAAAGTGGAAAGGTTATAGGCCGTAGGGGCATACCTTGTGTATGCCCGACCGGCGCCAACAGCGCCGGAAACGTGGGAAACGGATATGCCGCCTGACGGCGTCATCGGGCATACACGAGGTATGCCCCTACAGATTACAACGTATCAACACAATCAAACAATCAAACAATCAAGCAATCAAACGATATATGAAGACACGTTTTTTGACGTTGACGGTTTTGGCGGCTGCGATGGTGGCTGCCTGCGACAGGATAGATCCCACGGAATACACGATACCTACAGGGCAGGACCGCGAGTGGAACGGACAGAGGGTCTATATTGAGAAATACACAGGCCCGAAGTGCAGCAACTGCCCGGCGGCCGACCGTACGCTTGAGGCTGCGCACGAGGTCTATGGCGACCGCGTGGTGGTGGTGAGCGTGAACAGCAAGACAGACCAGTTCGGCGCACCGATGACGGGCTACCCGGACATGCGCACGAGTGTGGGTGCGGAGTGGGAGACGTACTGGGGTGTAAGCAATTTCCCGACGGCGTATATAGGCCGCAGGAGCGGCACCCAATACACGGGCGCGATGAGCAATATTGCGGGCGGCATAGAGCAGGTGGTGTGGCAGGAGCCGAAGGTGGGCGTCGAGGTCGAGGCCCTGCTGAACGGCAACGAGGTGGCCATCGACGTGGACGTGGAGGTGCTGCAGGCGATTGAGGGCGATGTGAACTTGAGCCTGATAGTGACAGAGGACTCGCTGGCCTATTGGCAGCTGGACGGCAGCGCGCCGAATGCCGAGTATGTGCACAACCACATGCTGCGCGATGTGGTGGGCGGCACGTGGGGCGAGGCCCTGGACCTTGAGGGCACGGCGGGCGAGCGCAAGAGCCTGAGCCGCACGTACACGGTGACGACAGCCGTCAGCAAACCGACGAACTGCCATATCGTGGCCCTTGTGACGGATGCTGCGACGAAGGAAGTGCTGAACTGCGCGGAGTGCCGAGTGCAATGAACAAGCGCATTCTGGGGCTTGCGCTGCCCAATATAGTCACGAACATCACTGTGCCGCTGCTGGGCATGGTGGACACCGCCATCATGGGGCATCTCTCGGCCGAAGGGCTGGGAGCCATAGCGATAGGAGCCTCTATCTTCAACCTCATCTACTGGAACTTCGGTTTTCTGCGCATGGGCACGAGCGGCATCACCGCCCAAGCCTATGGAGCGCGCCGGTGGGACGAGGCTGTGCGGACGCTGGTGCGTGCGTGCTTCATAGCGTTGGCGATCGCCGTTGCGCTGATTGCACTGCAGTGGCCGATAGGACTGCTGGTGCCTGTGATATTCGACGGCAGCGAGCGCATGCTGGAGATGGCGTTGACATACTTCAGAGTGCGCATCTGGGCCGCGCCGGCCACGTTGGGGCTCTACGCCATCAAGGGCTGGTTTATAGGCATGCAGGATTCGAAGACGCCGATGTGGATAGCCATAGCGCTGAACTGTGTGAATATTGTTTTCTCGCTGCTTTTCGTGCTGGTGCTGCACTGGGATATAGCCGGAGTGGCGCTGGGCACGGTGGTGGCTCAGTATTCGGGTCTGGCGCTGGGAGTCGTCTTTCTGCGCAGGAAGATGAGAGCGGAAAGCGGGGAGTGGAAAGCGGAAGGTGGAGAATGGAAAGTGGAGAGTGTAAAAGAGGCGCTCCGGTGGGACGACATGAGGCGTTTTTTCCGCGTCAACGGCGACATCTTCCTGCGGACGGTGTGCCTCTCGGCGGTGTTTACATTCATCACTGCTGCCGGTAGCCATATCGGCGACGAGGTGCTGGCGGTGAACAATCTGCTGATGCAGTTCTTTACGTTGTTCAGCTATATCATGGACGGTTTTGCCTATGCCGGCGAGAGCCTTGTGGGGCGCTATATCGGAGCCCGCGAGGGGAAGAACCTGCGCATGGCCGTCAGGCTGCTGCTGGCGTGGGGGCTGGCGCTGACGGTGGTGTTCACCGTTGCCTATGCCGTCGGGGGTGAGTGGTTCCTGGCCATCTTCACCAACCAGCAGTCGGTTATCGACGCGGCGGGCGACTACATGTTCTGGGTGCTTGCGGTGCCGGTGTGCGGCTTTGCGGCATTCCTCTTTGACGGCATCTTTATCGGCGCCACGGCGAGCCGTACGATGCGCAACGCCATGTTTGTGGCCACAGCCGTTTTTTTTGCAATCTACTTCGGCTTCAAGACCATAGCGGTCTCTACATACGATACACTGAACACACAGGCTTGGAACAACATTCTATGGACGGCCTTCATGGTCTTTCTGGTGCTGCGCGGCGTGCTGCAATGGATGCGGCTGCGCCGGGATGTGTATGTCCAGGCCGAATTATGAAAAATGAGCAATATGGGAAAAGGAAAAAATGCAGTCTCGGTGCCGGCGCTCTGTAAGTTTTTCTTGTTGGCACTGCTTTTGCCGATGAGTGGGCTTCAGGCCCAGGTTCCGGCTTATAGCGACCATTCGGGCCATGTGGTGGACGCTCATACAGGCAAGCCGCTTGCGGGTGTCAGAGTGAGCCATTCGTTGGAAAAAACAACTGACGAGAAGGGCCGTTTCACGATACGCTACTATGCGGAAGAGAGCGACCTTCGTGTTTTCGTCTCGCATCCGGGCTACTATACCGACACCTTCAGCTACGCTCCGGGGTTCGTCAGACTTAGGCGCCAGCCGATGGACCAGATGGAACTGGGACGGCCCAAGGTGGCGGTGGTGCTCAGCGGCGGCGGCGCCAAGGGCGTGGCCCATATTGAAGCCCTGCGCGCCATAGAAGAGGCCGGTATACCCATCGACATGGTAATCGGCACCTCGATGGGGTCGCTTATAGGCGCCCTCTATTGCATAGGCTACAGCACAGACTTCCTTGATTCGCTTGTGCGACATCAAGATTGGACTTCGCTCTTGAGCGACCGCACCGACCCCGCGACGCTCGGCCTCAGTCAGCGCCGTGAGCAGAATACCTACGCCTTTATCCGCGGCATGAGCAAGGAGCGTACCCAACAGGGCGGCCTCATACGCGGACGCAACCTTATGCGCCTCTTTCAGAAGCTCTGCGACGGTTACCTCGACAGCATTGGCTTCGACTATCTGCCTACGCCATTCATCTGTGTGGCCACCGACCTGGTGACCAACAACGAGGTCGACTTCCGCAGCGGCTATCTTGTGCAAGCAATGCGAGCCTCGATGGCCATTCCAGGAGTGTTCACGCCGGTGCGTATGGGAGACAGTGTCCTTGTCGACGGCGGACTCCGCAACAATTTCCCTACCGACATTGCCTGCAAGATGGGAGCCGACTTCATTATCGGCGTCACGGTGCAGGGCGATCCCCTCACGGCCGACGACATCAACAGCGCACCAGCTGTGCTGAGCCAGATGATAGACATCAACACCAAGTCCAATTATGAACGGAATGTTGCGCTCTGCGACGTGCTGATGAAGGTGGACGTGAGTGGCTATTCGGCCGGCAGTTTTACTGCTTCGGCCATAGACACCCTCATGCGCCGCGGTGCGGAAGAAGCCGCCCGCCATCGCGACGAACTGGAAGCACTTAGCCGCCGTGTTGGTGTCAAGGTTGAACCCAAGAGCCAGCGCAGGCAAATGCCCGAGCGCTTCGTGGGGGCGCAGCAGCCGCGTTTCACTCGTGCCGGCACCATCGTGACAAACCCCATAGTCAGTGCCGGTGCCCGCTTCGACACGGAGGAGATGGGAGCCGTGCAGCTTAGTATCAAAGGCCCACTGTCCGTTGGCATGCCAGTCGGTGCCAGCGCGACACTGCGTCTGGGGCGCCAGTTGCGCGCCGCACTCGACCTTACATTTTTTCCGCGAGGCTTCACCAGCCCCACCCTCGGCTATAGCTTCGGCCGGCAGGAGCTTGACATTTACAGTCACGGTCTGCGTACCTATAATATCAAATACCGTCAGCATACAGCCGATTTCTCGCCATTCAACTTCCGTTTCCGTAATGTCACTTTCCGTGCAGGCATCCGATGGGACCTCTACGATTACTATGGCCGTCTGTTGACAGCCGACAGCCAGGTGGTAGACCTCACAGATGAGCATTACTTCGCATATCACGCCGCTGCCGACATCAACACAGAAGACCATTGGTATTTTCCGTCGCAGGGTGTCCGTTTCCATGCTGGCTATGCTTTCCGTACCGACGATTTTGTCCACCTCGATGGAGGGACTGCTCTCAATGATATCTCGTTCCATTGGAGAATCAACGCCTCGCCGTGGCCGCGTTTCACCATTCAGCCGATGGTTTTCAGCCGTCTGCTGCTCGGCTCCAACCGCGTGCCGCCATCCTATCTCAACGCACTTGGAAGCGAGTGGTTCGGCCATTTCGTCGACCAGCAGATGCCCTTTGCAGGAATAGGCAATATTGAGTATGTAGACCGTTGCTTTGCTGCCGCTCAGCTACAACTGCAATACCGCATACTCAAAAACCACTATGTCCTCTTGCGCGGTGCCTTTGGCATGCAGGCTCCGGCACTGCGTGACATGCCGTCGAACGACCCTCTGCTTGGCCTTCAACTCGGATACAGCTATATGACCATCCTCGGGCCCATAGATCTACGCTTCGGATACAGCAACCGTACTTCAAAACCCGTATTCTTCATCAACATTGGACATTTGTTCTGAACGGTCTAAAGGCTATCAATCAGCTCTCATTCATCCCAGAGGCATATTGACACAATTGACGGTTTTGGTGAAAAATAATTTTGTCATAACAGAATTATTTCGTATCTTTGCAAATCATATTGTAAGTAATAATTAATTCAAATATTATGACACAAACAGGTATCAAAACATTGAGAGACAGCGCTGCCATGCGCTGGATCGCTTTGCTGCTGCTGGCTTTGGCCATGTTCTGCAGCTATGTATTTATGGACATTCTGTCGCCCATCAAAGACCTGATGCAGACCGAGCGCGGCTGGGACAGCCTGGCTTTCGGCACCATGCAGGGCTCTGAGGTGTTCCTCAATGTCTTCGTTTTCTTCCTCATCTTCGCGGGTATCATCCTCGACAAGATGGGTGTGCGCTTCACTGCGGTTCTTTCAGGCTCGGTGATGCTCATTGGCGGCATGATCAAGTACTACGCCATCAGCGAGTCGTTTGTCGGCGTTGACGAGATGGGCAATCACACGGCCCTCTACAACTGGTTCACCAATAACCTGAACTACATACCGCTTTTTGACGAGATCGGTGTGGCTCCGTTCTACCGTGGCATGCCTGCTTCGGCCAAGCTGGCCGCCTGCGGCTTCATGCTCTTCGGTTGCGGCTGCGAGATGGCCGGCATCACGGTGAGCCGCGGCATCGTCAAATGGTTCAAGGGCCGCGAGACGGCTCTGGCCATGGGCAGCGAGATGGCATTGGCCCGTTTGGGTGTGGCCACCTGCATGATTTTCAGCCCTTACTTTGCCAAACTCGGCGGTGAAATCAACGTCAGCCGCTCGGTGGCTTTCGGCGTTGTGCTGCTTTGCATCGCCCTCATGATGTTCATCGTCTATTTCTTCATGGACAAGAAACTCGACAGCCAGACCGGCGAGGCCGAAGAAAAGGACGACCCCTTCAAAATCAAAGATATCGGAAAGATTCTCAGCAGCCTCGGTTTCTGGCTGGTGGCTCTGCTCTGCGTGCTCTACTACAGTGCCATCTTCCCCTTCCAGAAGTATGCCGTCAACATGCTGCAGTGCAACCTGACCCTTACCGAGGCCGACCCCAACAGCTTCTGGGGTGGCAACTCGGTGACCATCGTGCAGTATATCCTGATGCTCGTCGTGGCCGCAGCCTCTTTCTCCAGCAACTTTATGAAGAACAACAAGGGCATGAAGTACGGCCTGATGGCTTTGGCCGTTGTGGCTCTGGTCGTCTACTGCTACATGGGCTATATGCGCGGCACTGCTGAGACCATTTTCGCCGTGTTCCCGCTGCTGGCCGTGGCCATCACTCCTATCCTCGGCAACTATGTCGACCATAAAGGAAAGGCTGCCACTATGCTGCTCCTCGGTTCGGCTCTGCTTATCGTCTGCCACCTGACCTTTGCCTTCATTCTGCCTGAGTTCAAGGGCAACGCTGTCGGCGGTGTTATTGTGGCTTATGTCACCATCCTTGTTCTTGGCGCAAGCTTCTCGCTGGTGCCTGCCGCCTTGTGGCCCTCGGTGCCGAAGCTGGTTGACGAAAAGATTATCGGTTCGGCCTACGCCCTGATTTTCTGGATTCAGAATATCGGTCTCTGGCTCTTCCCGCTGCTTATTGGCAAGGTGCTCGACAACACCAACCCCGCCGGTACTGCCGCTACGGAGCTTGACTATACGTGGGCTCTTGTGATGCTGGCCGCCCTTGGTGTGGCTGCCGGTCTCATTGCGCTCTATCTGCGTGTGGTCGATAAGAAGAAACATCTTGGCCTCGAGGAACCAAACATCAAAGATTAAGTCTTATGCAAGACAGGGCTGGCGTAAAAGCCAGCCCTTTTTGTTTATAATAAAAAAGGCTGAAACATTTGTTTCAGCCTTTATTAGTGTCTGTACTTACAACTTAACCTTTGATGAGGTTGTCGATGATTTGGTCTGTGCTGATGCCTTCGGCTTCGGCGTAGTAGTTTCGCACGATGCGGTGGCGCAAGACGTTGTGGGCGACGGCTATGACATCTTCGGTGTCTGGTGAGTATTTGCCATGCAGGGCGGCGTGGGCTTTGGCACCCATGATGAGGTACTGCGAAGCGCGTGGACCGGCCCCCCAAGAGATGTATTTGTTTTCCTGCACAGATGGACGTGATGACGCCACAAGATGCACCGCGTATTCAACGACGTTGTCGGGCACGGGCATGCGGCGTATGGCTTGCTGGAAAGCTATGATTTCTTCGGCGTCGAGAACCTTCTGAACCTCGGTGTTGGTGTTGGCGGTTGTCTGCTTGACTATGTCGACCTCTTCTTGGAACGACGGATAATCGAGACGCACGTTGAACATGAAGCGGTCGAGTTGCGCTTCAGGCAGGGGGTATGTACCTTCTTGTTCGATGGGGTTCTGTGTGGCGAGCACGAAGAATGGAGAGGGCAGGGGATAGCTGGTGCCGCCTACGGTGACGGCGTGTTCCTGCATGGCTTCGAGCAGCGCAGCCTGCGTCTTGGGCGGTGTGCGGTTGATTTCGTCGGCCAGCACGATGCCGGCGAAGACGGGGCCTTTGACGAAACGAAACTGTCGGCTGTCGTCAAGTATCTCGCTGCCGGTGATGTCGGAGGGCATGAGGTCGGGCGTGAACTGGATACGGCTGAAGGTGAGTCCCAATGCACGCGCAAGGGTGTTTACCATCAATGTTTTGGCCAATCCCGGTACGCCGAGAAGCAGACAGTGACCGCCGGTGAAGACCGAGAGCAACATACTGTCTACGGCCTCATGCTGTCCGACGATGACTTTGCCTATCTCGTTGCGGAGGGTATTGTATTTGCTGACCAGAAGGTCCAGTTGTTCTTTGTCGTTCATGATTGCTATTGAAGGTTTTCGAAGACGCAGTTTTTGTATTCGTCGCTGAGGCGGACGTAGGTGAGTTTCATCTGGCGTCGGGCCCACTCGGTGAGGCGCTTTTGGCGAGCGGCGGCGAGGGCGGCGTTGTAGATGTTGTCGTAGTCGTCGGTGAGATTGGCTCGGTGGGCGGCATATTTCTTGTTGAGACGTACGATGCGGTAGGCGTCGCGGTTCTCGTCGGTCTTCATGGCTGTGGCGTTGCTGATCTGGCCTTCTTTCATGCCGCTGATGCCGATATTGTAATAGATTTTGTCGGCGGAGGCTTTGTCGAACCGGGGAGTACCGTCGGCCGGGTTGGTTGCTGTGCCGCCTTGGCGTGCGTTGTCGGCGGTGCTGTATTGGCGTGCGGCTTCCTCGAAGCTGGTGTGTCCGGCGCGTATTTCGTCGGCGATACTGTCAAGCTTCATGCGGGCTTTCAGCAGGTCGTCGGTCGACACCTTGGGAATGAGAAGTATGTGGCGTGCATTGACGGTGTTGCCACGGCGCTCGATGAGTTGGATGATATGGAATCCAAACTGGGTTTCTATGATAGGAGACACCTCGCCTGGTTTGAGGGCGAATGCTGCCGACTCGAACTCGCTGACCATCTCACCGCGACTGAAAAAGCCGAGTTCGCCGCCTTTGCGGGCTGAGCCCGGGTCTTGTGAGTAGAGCGTGGCAAGCATGGAAAACTTCTCGCCTTTGAGCACGCGTTCGCGCAGCGAGGCCAATTCGGTTCGCACTCGGTCGCGCTCGTCTTCGCTGATGGTGGGCTCGATGACTATCTCCGATAATTCGTATCGTTCGGGCATCATGGGCAGACTGTCGGGTTCGAGGTTGTTGAAAAAGTCAGTCACCTCGCTGGGAGTCACCGCCACATCGCCCGTCAGGGCGTATTGTGCGCGCTGTGCCATCATCATGTTTTTGATCATGCGTTCGTACTGCTCCTTAAGTTCGTCGTAGGTGAAGCCTGTGGCTTCGCGCAGTGCCTCGCGGCTGCCGTATTGCCGCATGTCGTTTTTCAGGTAGTAGAGTGCGTTCTGCGATATATCGTCGTCGGATATGTCTTTGTCGAGACTGTCGATCTCTGCCTTGTGTATGAGCAGTTGGTTGAGGATGAGGTTTTCGAGTATGGCACAGCGGTTTTTCTGTTCGTCGGCGGTGCCCTGGCGCAGGCGCACTTGCGCGTACGAACGTTCGATGTCGGAATATTTGACGATGTTGCGACCCACCACGGCGGCCACACCGTCGGCCACAGTCTCTTTCTGTGCGGCTGCTGCACCACTCACGGCCAGCAATGCCAGTGCTATCAGTGTTTTTTTCATTTCGGTTCTCTTTGTTGGTCGGTTTTTATAAATCACCACCCTCTACCGAGGGGCTTAGCCCCTTTTTACGTGTCCGCCGCTTTCGGCCTCGCTCATAAGGTCGGCCTGCATCTTGTTGAGTATGTCAAGTTTGCGGCGGTTGAGTATGATGGCGCGGATATTGTCGTGTTCGAGTTCTTCGGGGCTTGCCTCGTCGCTCACTTTGTAGTCGAGGATGCGGACGTAGTAGGTCAGCGAGTCGTCGCTGAGCACTATCGACCGGTTCTGTCGGAGGAACAGAGTCTCGTTGTAAGTGGTGATGGGCACTACATTCTGCAGTGTATAGAAAGGTATCCAGGTGTCACCGTCATAGTAGCCTTTAAGGTCGTAGCGCGAGGCGAGCTCTTCGAGGGTTACGATGTCTTCGTCGACGAAGATGCGCTTGGTGATAAGCTGTTTTATTTTCTGGTTGGCGCTGAAGCGTTTGGGCGCTATGGTGTAGACGGCTTTGACGATGCTGTTGCGCAGGCGGAACTGGTCTTGATGCTGGCTGTAGTATTCGTCGATTTGGGCGTCGGTCACCGTGGTGTCCATCAGTTGGTTCAGTATCTGCTGTTCGTAGGCGTAGATGAGGAGTCTGTTGCGGTATTCGCCAAGCTGTTGGTCGAAGTTGTCTGTCACATTCTTCTCGGCCTTGCAGAGTAATACCGTCTGGCGTACCCATTGGTCGACGTAGTTGTCGATGATGGATGCGCTGTCTTCCGGGGAGATGCCTTCGGCCACGAGGCCGCGGAGGTCGCTCTCGCGCAACTCGTGGTTGTAGACGCTGGCCACCAGCGGCGACTGTGATTCTTCATTGCGGCAGCCGCCGGCCACGAGGCCAAGCACCATAAGGCTACAGACGGATACCTTTGACCACATCGCGGTTAATCTTGACGTTGTATTTGCGGCGCAGTTCGTCGTTCAGCTTGCGCTCCACCTCGTTCTGGTATTCGTTGAGGTAGTAGCCGCGGGCTTCGCTCTGGGCTTTGAGGCTGCGGGGCAGTATCTCGTCGACCACCAGCACGCGCAGTCCTTTTCCCTTGGGCGTTATGTAGACGCCGGCCTTCCATTGTTCGGGGCTGAGGAGGCTTTGGTGTCCCTGCTCCACCAACTCGACGTTGGTTTTGACCTCGCTTTTTTTGCCTTTCATCGCTTGGACGGCAATCTCGCCGAGTTCGCTGCTGCCTGCCGAACGTTTCCAGGCTTTGGTCATCAGTTTTTCGAGCTTCTTGCGTTGCAGGCAGGTGCTGTCGGCAATGTCCACTATCGACAAGCGGGCTCTTTCGCGCCAGAAGAATACGGAGTCGCCGGGGTTGTCGAGGTTCTTTGTGAGGCTGGCGCGGCTATAGTAGTCGGCGAAGCCTGCCGAGTCGTAGATGGCTTTGCTCCAGATCATCTTGTCGTTGTAGTCGAATATCATGAGGCCGCGGCGGTAGTCGTCTATCAACTCTGCGAAATCGGCGTGCTCGTTCTCCAGCTGGCTGTCGGCATAGGCGACGCTGACGCTGTCGATGAAGTCTTCGTAGAGGGTGCGTGCCACTGTTTCTTTGGCTCGGGCCTTGCGCTCGCGTTTCTGGTGGCTCTCGATGTAGGCGCCGAGGTCGCGGCTGTCGTAGCTGCGGTTGGGTGTGACCACCAGCGGGCTCAGGTCGGTGATGTCGGCTTCGTTGAAGCTCCATTTGGCTTTCGCCAGACTGTCGCTGTCTATTGCGGCTATGAGGTTGTCGAGCGAGGCCAGCATCTGCTGTTTCTGTCCGCGGCGCGGTTTTTGGGCTTTCGGGTCGGGGGTGGTTGTGTTGTCCACGATGCCATAGCGGATGCGGCATTTGCGGGCGAAGCCTTTGCGGCTTTCTTCGCCGCGCTGGTCGCGGGCCATGCGCTGTTTGTAGTAGGGCATCATGTCTTCGAGCGGTGCCAGCGTGTCGTGGCGGACGAGCTTTATGATGTGCCATCCGTACTGTGTGAAGAAAGGCTCGCTCACATCGCCGTCTTTCATGCCGACCAGGCGCTGGATGTATTCCGGCGGGAGGTTGCTCAGGGTGGCGTCTTTCAGCAGTCCGCCGTTGTCGCGGGTGGTGCGGTCGTCGCTGAATCGGGCCGCTTTTTCGAAGCTGATTTCGCCGTTGGCTATCTGCGAGTGGATGCCGTCGATTTTTTGGCGGCTTTCGTAGCTCGAATCGCGGCTGCTGAGCCAGATGTGGGCCATGTCGATGCGGCCGTAGAGGGGCACTTTGTCTATCAGCTTGATGATGTGGTAGCCGTAGCGCGAGCGGACGGGCCCACTCAGTTCGCCGACCTTGAGGGCGTAGGCTGCGTTTTCGAAGGGATATACCATGTCGAAGGCCGTGAAGTAGCCGAGGTCGCCCTCGTTGGGGCGGGTGGAGGCTCTGGGGTTGGTGCGGTGAGCCTCTTCGGCGGCCACGGCGTAGAAGTCTTCGCCGTCCACGATGCGCTTGCGCAGCTCTTTGATGCGGCGGTAGGCTTCGAGCGTGTCGGCCGGCGTGGCGTCGGCGTCGCAGCGCACAAGGATGTGGGCTGCATGCAGCGAGTAGTGGTTGCGTTCGTAGGCTTCGCGCATCAGTCGGTCCATCTCGGCCGAGTCGATGAGGTAGGGTGCAGCCAGCTCGGTGCGGTATTTCTTGAGCTCGCGGCGCAGTTCGCGCGTGGTGACGAAGCCGTGCAGGTGTGCGTCGAGCAGCTTGGCGCGGAAGTTGGCGAAGAGCTCGACGTATTCTTCCAGTGCCTGGCGTTTCTGGGCGGCGGTGGCTGTCGGGTCTTTGGCCATGCGGTCGCCCACGGCGTTGTTGTATTCCTGCATGAACTCCGACTGGCGTATCTGCTGCCCGCCGACTTCCATGATGACGGGGTCGTTATTCTGCGCCAGTGCGCAGCCGAAGGTGAACAGCGATGCGGCCGCTACGGCCATCGCTTTTTTGCTGAATCTCATCATTAAACTTTAAACCTTAAACCTTAAACCTTAAACCCTAAACCTTTATCTGCTGTAGTTGGGTGCTTCGCGTGTGATGGCAATGTCGTGCGGATGGCTCTCGGTGCGGCCTGCATCGGTGATGCGGATGAATTTGGCTTTCTGCAGGTCGGTGATGGTGGCGCTTCCGGTGTAGCCCATGCCGGCTTTGAGACCGCCCACCATCTGGTAGAGCACCTCGCTGAGGGTGCCTTTGTAGGGCACGCGGCCTACGACGCCTTCCGGCACCAGCTTCTTGGCGTCGGTCTCCTTGTCCTGGAAGTAGCGGTCTTTCGAGCCGCTCTGCATGGCTTCGAGCGAGCCCATGCCGCGGTAGCTCTTGAATTTGCGGCCTTCGAAGATGATGGTCTCGCCGGGGGCTTCCTCGACGCCTGCCACGAGCGAGCCGACCATCACCGAGCTGGCGCCTGCTGCCAGGGCTTTGACGATGTCGCCGCTGTAGCGTATGCCGCCGTCGGCGATCACGGGCACGTCGAAGCCGCCCTGCTTCAGGGCGCCGCACACTTCGCAGATGGCCGTCAGCTGTGGCACTCCGATGCCCGCCACGATGCGGGTCGAGCAGATGCTTCCCGGTCCGATGCCCACCTTGATGGCGTCGGCTCCGGCTTCGGCCAGCATCAGGGCGGCCTCGCCGGTGGCTATGTTGCCTACCACCACATCGATGTCTTTGTATTTGTTTTTCACGCTTCTCAGCGCTTCGACCACGCGGATGCTGTGGCCGTGGGCGGTGTCGATCACTATGGCGTCGGCTCCGGCCTTGACCAGCGCGTCGACGCGGTCCATCATGTCGGGCGTGATGCCGACGCCGGCGGCCACGCGCAGGCGGCCGTTGCTGTCTTTGCAGGCGTTCGGGCGCTCCTTGGTCTTCATGATGTCGCGGTAGGTAATCAGCCCCATGAATTGGCCTTGTTCGTTGACCACGGGCAGCTTCTCGATTTTGTGCTGCTGCAGTATGTCGGTCGCCTCGGCGAAGGTGGTGCCCACATGGGTGGTGATGAGCTTGGTGATCATGATTTCGCTCAGCGGGCGCTCCATGTCGCGTTCGAAGCGCAGGTCGCGGTTGGTCACCATGCCGATGAGCATCTTGTTCTCGTCGACGATGGGTATGCCGCCGATGCCGTATTCCTCCATCAGCTTCAGGGCGTCTTTCACCTTGGCGTCCTTGCTCAGCGTGATGGGGTCGATGATCATGCCGTTTTCGGCGCGTTTCACTTTCTTCACCTCGTTGGCCTGGCGCTCGATGCTCATGTTCTTGTGCAGCACTCCGATGCCGCCCTCCTGGGCCATGCCGATGGCCATGGCGGCCTCGGTCACGGTGTCCATGGCTGCGCTGACAAGCGGTGTATTCAGCGTGATTCGCTTTGAGAAGCGCGATGCTACGCTCACCTCGCGGGGGAGCACTTCTGAGTAGGCGGGCACGAGCAGCACGTCGTCGTACGTGAGGCCTTCGCCGATGAATTTAGTGGTGTCTGTATACATATTAAACGCGTTTTTTGTCTGTCTGGTTTTAATTTGCAAAGATACGACTTTTTTTGCATTCGACGGCAAAAAAGTTTCGCTCGCGAGTGCGCGAGGTTCGTAAGGCGCTGTAATGTAGATGTGTAGTGAGGCAAAAAAAACGCGCTGCGCCGGCGGCCTGCCAGCGTTGGAGTTCAAATCACCGATTGTTCATGTCAGCTTCTTTCTTTTTGGTGCGAATGACCATACCTGAACCGTGAATCGACAATATCCGATTTCCGGAAATTCACGGCCGATTTCTGGCATTTTGTGTCCGAATGCCCAAAACGGCAGCCTGCAATCGTCAAGGGTGTATTTTGCAAATGATTGTATATCACTACTCTATATCAGTCGTCAAAGGTACCTCTTGCCTCGTTGTACGCTATATGTACGCTACTTGTACAGTACTTGTACGTTTATAAAGCGTACATATACTGTACAAGTACTGTACAAGTACTGTACAACGGCCGAAGGGGTAGGGTGGAAGATGGGGGGCCGACTCCGTGGCGAAAATGTAAAAAGTTGTCGCCGATATCTTTTTTTTGCGGCGTGCATTCCTTTTTTTTGTATCTTTGCATCCAATTAGGAATGGATGCCAGATGATGAAAATGGTGTATAAGTTATTGTCAGCCAGCATGGTCGTGCTGTTGCTCGCCGTGGTTCTCCCTGCGTTCGGCGGGGCTGTACGGGCCCAGAGCGGACTCTATGTGCCGTCGGCCAAGCCGGTGAAGAACATGCAGCGTGCGCTGACCAATCCTGCGGCGTTCTATCTGTTGCTCTGCTACGGTGGGCAGCAGGCCGAATACGCTGTCGGCGACCTCGACCTGCTCGACTCGGCGTTCCGCATCGCCTTCGACATCGACAATCCGATGTACTACACCATGACCATCGAAAGCTACGGCTCTGCCGACGAGTCGCTCGGCAAGGCCCGCGTCGACGCCGTCTACCGCTACTTTGCGCAGCGCACCGGCGGCCAGTTTCCAGTGCGCATGGCCCGCAACCTGATACATTGCTCGTGCAACGGCGACACGGTGGAGACCCTTCGCTTCGAAGTGCCTGTCAGCACGGCCTTCTACGACTGCGCCGGGCTGCCCGAGGCCCGCCGCCTGCTCAACAAGAGCATCAAGCTCGACAACAGCGTGCTGGTCACCTTCCGCCACGACCCCGACGAATGCGTCGGCGCCGCCCGCGGATGCTATGTGCCGGCCGAGGACAGCATCGTCCGCGGCTACTACGCCTCGCTCTTCCTCGGCCGCGGCTCCATCCGTTCGGTCGACGGCACCAAAGACACCTGCCCCTCGGACCTCGACATCCGCATCGACGACCACCTCGACTACCGCGCCGTCGTCGAACAATATCGCATGATACCGCACCGCAAGCAGCTGCTGGTGCAGGCGGGCTACGTGGTGCTCTCCAGCAACTGGGACGCCGCCGTCGACAGCTGCCCCCTGCCGCAGAAAGACTCCATCTTTATCCGTGTGCCGGTCACCAAAGAGCAGCTTGACGCCAAGCTGAAATTCTTTGCCAAGGTGCGCACCTCGCGCGGCCTGGAATACAAACAACTGCCCACCCGCAAGGCGCCGGGCCGCGCCGAGCTGATGCTCCAGGCACCGATCAACATCTCGCAGTTCGACACCGTCTACCTCGGCAAACGCGTGCAGGAGAGCGAGCTGAAGAAATACTTCTACCCGGTCGACGGCTCGGCCGAGGCCGCCTCCTTCCGCGTCGGCGACCGCTGGTACGTGGCCTACCGCCCGGGCAAAAACGGCACCTACGAACTCAAGAAACCCCTGCGCGACCTCTTCCGCATCGTGCCCGACCAGGAAGAAGAGCAACCCGACGCCGGCCGCGACAAGAAGACTCCAAATCCGGAAGAAATCATAGAAGACTGAATACTATGGCTTATTTACAGACAGATGTCACCAAGGTCACCACGCGTGTACTGCAGAATATGAAACTCCACGGCGAGAAAATCGCCATGATCACCGCCTACGACTACTCGATGGCCTCGCTCATCGAGAGCACCAAGATAGACGTCGTGCTCGTCGGCGACTCGGCCGCCAACGTCATGCAGGGCCACCGGACCACCCTCCCCATCACCCTCGACGAGATGATTGTCTACGCCACCTCGGTGGTGCGTGCCATCAAGCGCGCCCTCGTCGTGGTCGACATGCCTTTCGGCACCTATCAGGGCAACTCCATGCAGGCTCTCGCCAGCGCCATCCGCATCATGAAGGAAACCGGCGCCGACGCCATCAAGATGGAGGGCGGCGAAGAAATCCTCGAAAGTGTGCAGCGCATCCTCTCGGCCGGCATCCCCATCATGGGTCACCTCGGCCTCACGCCGCAGAGCATCAACAAGTTCGGCACCTACGCCGTCCGCGCCACCGAGCAGGAAGAGGCCGACCGCGTCAAGAAAGACGCGCAGATACTCCAAGAAGCAGGATGCTTCTCCGTCGTGCTCGAAAAGATACCCGCCAAGCTGGCCGCCGAAATCACCGGCGACCTCAAGATACCCACCATCGGCATCGGCGCCGGCATGCACACCGACGGGCAGGTCCTCGTGCTGCAAGACATGCTCGGCATCACCCAGCAGTTCAAGCCCCGCTACCTCCGCACCTACGGCACCTTCGGCGAAGACATAGCCAACGCCATACGCCACTACGTCGGCGACGTCAAGTGCGGCAATTTCCCCAGCGAGAAGGAACAGTACTGAACCGGAATGATGAAACAAAAAAAGACTGCGCGTTTGTGCATCGCGCAGTCTTTTTGGTTTTATGTATGCATCGGAGTCAGAAGCGGTACGACAGTCCGGCTTTTTATGTTTTCCGTGGCGAACATCACGGTTCGCCTTTAATGAAACCGGCCCAAATGTTTTGTTTGGGCCGGTTGGTTTCAGTTTTATTTTTCTTCGGTCGGCTTGGCGGGTTTGGGCTGCGAGGCCACGGGGGTGGCGATGCTGGAGCGCATGTCCGTGTCGGCCTGGATGTTCTTCATGCGGTAGTAGTCCATGATGCCCAGGTTGCCGTTGCGGAAGGCTTCGGCCATTGCCAGCGGCACCTCGGCTTCGGCCTGTATCACCTTGGCGCGGGCTTCCTGTGCCTTGGCTTTCATCTCCTGCTCCTGGGCCACAGCCATCGCGCGGCGCTCCTCGGCCTTGGCCTGGGCTATGTTCTTGTCGGCGTTGGCCTGGTCCATCTGCAGCTGGGCGCCGATGTTTTTGCCCACGTCGATGTCGGCAATGTCGATGGAGAGGATTTCGAATGCCGTACCGCTGTCGAGGCCCTTGGTGAGGACGAGCTTCGAGATGCTGTCGGGGTTCTCGAGCACCTGCTTGTGGCTCGTGGCCGAGCCGATGGAGGTGACGATGCCTTCGCCCACACGGGCCAGGATGGTCTCTTCGCCGGCACCGCCGACAAGCTGCTTGATATTGGTGCGCACCGTGACGCGCGCCTTGGCTATCAGCTGTATGCCGTCCTTGGCCACGGCAGCCACCGGCGGCGTGTCTATCACCTTCGGATTGACCGAGGTCTGCACGGCTTTCAGCACATCGCGACCCGCAAGGTCGATGGCAGTGGCGGTCTTGAAGTCGAGGTTCATGTTGGCCTTGTCGGCGCTGATAAGGGCATTGACCACCGAGCCCACATGGCCACCGGCCAGATAGTGGGCTTCAAGGTCGTTTTGCTTCAGCTTCAGGCCTGCCTTCGAGGCCGAGATGAGGTTGCCCACGATAACCGTCGGCGGCACCTTGCGGAAGCGCATGAAGATGAGCTGCACGAGGCTGATGTAGACACCACTGACGAGCGCCTGAAACCAGATGCCGATAGGCACCAGATAGAGAAAAAGAATCAGTGCGATGACGCAAATCGCAACAATGATGATTGTACTCATAATGTTTGTTTTTTATTGATTATTGTTTTCAAAGCGGTTGTCTGACGTTTCGGCCACGTCGATGCGGTAGCCCTCGATACCGACCACCTCGATCGGGCGGTCGGGGTCGATAAACTTGTTGACGGCATGCACCTCCATCTGCTCACCCTCGATGAGGGCTTTGCCGGTGGGGGCAAGACGCGAGATGGTCATCCCCTTGGCGCCCACCTTGGCGGTGGGTTCCAGCTCGTTCACCTTGCCGGACACCTCCTCGTTCAGGCTGAAACGTTTCCATGTGCGTTTGCGCATGAAGAGCACCAGCGTCAGCACACAGAGCGCTATGGAGCATAGCAGCACGATGGTGCCAGTGGTGTCGCCGAAAAGAGCATAGGTCTCCCATACGCCGAAGGCTATCAGGCAAACGCCGAAGATGCCTGCAATGCCGCCTGGAAGGGCCACAATCTCGAGCGTCAACAGCACGACACCCAACAGCAGCACGATAATCAACAGTGTTGTACTCATTGTATTTCGGATGTTAATTGTTTGTCAAGCAAGGCAGTGTGCATTGGCAGCAGGTCGGTGTAGCTTCCGTGCCTCACGGTGCAGCGACCGTGACAATGTACGAGTATGGCGCATTGTTCGGCTTGCTCCACGGTGTGGCGGCAGATGTCGACCAGGGCTTTGATGACGTAGTCGAAGGTGTGTACGTCGTCGTTGAAGAGTACGAGGCTGCAGCCGCTGTCTTCAAGCACGGCGGCATCCTCGGTGGGTTGTGGTGAGGTATATGGTTTTTCGTTCATTGTTCAATCAATGCTGCCGCCTGCGAGCTGATGCCTTCCATGCGGCCTTCAAAACCGAGGTGCTCGGTGGTGGTGGCTTTGACCGACACGCGGTCGATGTCGAGGCCGAGGGTGTCGGCGATGTTGTGTCGCATCTGCTCGATGTGTGGCGCCAGCTTCGGGCGCTGAGCCACCACGGTGCTGTCGATGTTGACTATGCGGTAGCCGTGTTCGGCCAGCAGCCGGCCTACGTGGGCCAGCAGTTTGAGACTGCTGATGCCTTTGTACTGCGGGTCGGTGTCGGGGAAGTGCTTGCCGATGTCGCCGAGGGCGGCGGCTCCGAGCAGGGCGTCGCAGATGGCATGCAGCAGTACGTCGGCGTCGCTGTGGCCGATGAGCCCGTGTGTGTGCTCTATGCGTACCCCTCCAATCCACAGCGGCAGTCCTTCTCCGAGGGCATGAACGTCGTATCCTGTACCTACCCTGACCATGTCTTATTGCTCTTTCTCCGGTTTCATCTCCATGGTGACACCGATGCGGATGGTGTTGGCCAGTGGGCTGGTGCTGATGCGTGTGGTCGGCACCAGATAGGAGAGGTCGAAGTTGAACACGTTGTAGCGCAGGCCGACGCCGACGGTGGCGTATTGGCGGCCGCCTTTGTTTTCGTGCTCGAAGAAGTAGCCGGCGCGGACGGCGAATGTCTCGGCGTACCAGTATTCGGCGCCGACGGAGAGTTGCACCTCCTGCAGCTCTTCGCTCATGCCGCCGGGGGCGTCCATGAAGCTCTGCAGTGCGCCCTGCACCACGCCGATGTTGTTGTATTCGGTCAGGTCGGCGGCGTAGCGCGTCTCGTAGGTGACTCCGTCGCGTGTGATGGGCCGTGTGGGCACCAGCAGCTTGTTGGCGTCGAGCAGGATGCTTATTTTGTTGTATTCGTCTATCTTGTTGGTGTAGCGTCCGCCGATGCGGAAGTTTGCGGGCAGGAACTCTTTGTCCATGTCGTCGTCGCTGTAGCTGAGTTTTGCGCCGAGGTTGCTGATGAAGGCGCCAAGGGCAAAGCTCTGCTGCTTGTCGATGGTGTTCTGGTAGTAGACGCCGATGTCGGCGGCCAGCGAGTTGGCTGCATGGGTTTCGGTGTTTCCGCTGCCGTCGTTGATGATGGCGCCGTTGGTGAGGTCGCTGCGTATGAAGCGGCCGCTGGCACCAAGCGAGAGGTTGTCTGTCAGTTTCAGCGCATAGGTGGCGTCGAAAGCGAACTCGTTGGGGTGCATCACGTCGAGCTTGTTGCCGTCGGCGTCGGTGTGGTCGATATCGCCGAGGGTGAAGTAGGTGAGGCCGGCCGCCACGGTGGAGCGGCTGTTGATGCGGTAGTAGCCGCTGAGGTAGAAGAGGTTCATGTCGCCCACGTGCAGGTTGCGCAGCCAGGGTGTGTAGGTGAGCCCCACGCCCATGTTGCCCTCGATGAAGGCGAATTTGGCGTTGTTCCAATGGGCGGAGTAGAGGTCGGGGGTAGAGGCCACGCCTGCGTCGCCCATGCCGCTGCTGACGGCGTCGGGAGCAATGAGCAGTATCGGCATAGCGGTCGAGATA
>JAFVWV010000193.1 GCA_017501495.1 Bacteroidales bacterium
GGCAGCACACTGTTCTGGATGCTCTGGCTGTCGCTCTTTCTTGGATATATCGGCGGCGCCTGGGTCAAGGACGGCGGCTTCGAGAGCTATGCCGGCATAGGCCTGCGCCTGGCCGAACCCATCGCAGGATGGATCAGCTGGTGGACGCTCGTGGTACTGCTGTTTGTCGCTGTGCTCTTCCTCGTGCTGGTGCATAAGATGGAGCTGCCCGAGGTGCACCTGCCCAAGGTGGACATGAAGAAGGCCGTGCAGGAGATTGGGCGCGAGTTTGAGGATGTGGCTACGGACCATGCCGATGAGAGTGTGGCGAAAAAGAACGACGACGTGAAGTGGCAAGACATGTCGCCGACTGTGGCCGCGACCCTCTCCGACGACGACCAGCCACAAACAAATGACGACGACCCGGGCGCCGACTTCGACGAGGAGGCTATGCGCCTCTTCCACACTCCGGCGCAGGTCGATGCCGACAAAACGGCTGAGTGTCAGACCGACAAAGAGCCCGAGGCCGCTCAGCCGCTTAAAGAGGAGCCTGCTTTCAGCATCGACGACGAGTTTGCTCGTGTGATGGCCAAGGCCCAGGGCTCCGGCACCGAAGAGGTGCAGAAAGGCGACGACGGCGTGAACTTCACAATCGAGGGTATGGACGAGGAAATACCGGAAAGCCCGGAGAATCCGGAGAATCCGGAAAATCCGGAAAATCCGGAAAATCCGGATACCCCGGATAACCCGGAAGAAGACCTCGAACCCGACGATTACCGCCGCCATTACGGCCTCGACGAGCCCTACGACCCGCACCTCGACCTGAGCGACTTCGTGATGCCCGACACGAGCATACTCGAAGACTGGGAGGCCGCCAACGCCAAGGTGACCAAAGAAGAGCTCGTGTCCAACAAAGACCGTATCGTGCAGACCCTGCGCGACTATGGCATCGAGATCACCGAGATATCGGCCCAGCCGGGTCCGACGGTGACCCTCTACAAGATAAAGCCCGCCCCGGGCGTGCGCATCAGCAAAATCAAGAGCCTTGAGGACGATATAGCCCTCAGCCTCGCCGCCCTCGGCATCCGCATCATCGCCCCCATACCCGGCGAGAGCAATGTCGGCATCGAGGTGCCGAACGCCAAGCCGCAGATCGTGGCCATGAAGACCATGCTCGACAGCGAGGCCTTCCAGAAGGCCAAGGAGAAGATGGAACTGCCGATAGCCTTCGGCAAGACCATCTCGAACGAATGCTTCGTCACCGACCTGGCCAAGATGCCGCACCTGTTGATGGCCGGTGCCACAGGTACCGGTAAGTCGGTCGGCCTCAACGCAGTGCTGGCCAGCCTGCTCTATACCAAGCACCCCAGCGAACTGAAGCTGGTGCTGGTCGACCCGAAGAAGGTGGAGTTCAGTCTGTATTCGGCCCTGGAGCGCCACTACCTGGCCAAGATGCCCGACGAGGACGACGCCGTCATCACCGACGTGAAGAAGGTGGTGCGCACACTCAACTCGCTCTGCATCGAGATGGACAGCCGCTACGACCTGCTGAAGAGCGCCAAGGTGAGGAAGATTACGGAATACAACGAGAAATTCTGCAAGCGCATGCTCAATCCCGAAAACGGGCATCGCTACCTGCCGTATATAGTGGTGGTGATAGACGAGTTCGGTGACCTGATTATGACGGCTGGCAAGGAGGTGGAGCTCCCCATAGCGCGTCTGGCTCAGCTGGCGCGCGCCGTAGGCATACACCTCATCATAGCCACCCAGCGCCCGACGACGAATATCATCACCGGCACCATCAAGGCCAACTTCCCGGCGCGTGTGGCTTTCCGCGTCACCAGCGGTATCGACAGCAAGACCATCCTCGACACCGGCGGCGCACAGCAGCTTATAGGTCGCGGCGATATGCTCATCTCGCTGGCCGGCAAGGATATGATACGTCTGCAATGCGCACTGATCGACACGCCCGAAATCGAGAAACTGGTCAAGTACATAGGCGACCAGCGTGGCTATCCCGACGGCTTCACGCTGCCGGAATACCTCGACGAAAACGAGGAACCGAACAAGGAGTTCGACGCCAAGAGCAAGGACGAGTTTTTCAACGATGCGGCCCGATTGGTGGTGAGCAGCCAGTTCGGCAGCACAAGCCTGCTGCAACGCAAGCTGCAGCTGGGCTACAACCGCGCCGGACGCATTATCGACCAGCTGGAGGCTGCCGGCATCGTCGGCCCGAGCAACGGCTCGAAGCCGCGCGACGTGCTGATACACGACGAAGTGAGCCTCGAAGAACTGCTGAGGTCGCTGTGATTTTTTTGGTTTAAGGTTTAAGGTTTAAGGTTTAAGGTTTAAGGTTTAAGGTTTAAGGTTTAAAGTTTAAGGTTTAAAGACCGGATTGGATTTAAGAACACTTTTGATATTTGATATATGAAACGCAAGATTTTGACGATGGCAGGTGTGGCACTGCTGCTTGCAGTCACGGCGGGCTGCGGAAAGCAGAAAACCTGCCGCTGCGCGGTGATGGGCACCTCGACGGTGAGAATAGTCGAAATAGACAAAGGCGAGTGCAACCAGCTGAATGTCTACACCTACCACACGCCGCTGGATGTGACGATGACCGACTCGTTGCTCTGTACCGACTACGAGTTCATGATTGATTCAATATACAACGATTGAGAGCCATGAAGAAGAAAGCGTTATATGCAGTCGCGGCCCTGTGCATGGTGCTCGCCGCCTGCGGCAAGGAACACCAATGCAAGTGCACCACGACCGACGTGCCCGACGACGGATTGTTGAAACTTATGACCATCGACGGCGGTATGTCGTGCGACGATATACAAACGATGGGCTACGAGGTGCATGTGGTCGACTCGACCGACGGTTCGCATTCGCTGACGCGTATCGAGATGCACGAGGTGAGCTGCCGCGACTATGCCGACTAAGCTCATACGCATCGGAGGGGTGACGCTGCGTGTGCTGTTGGCGTTGCTCTTTGTTTTATCGGCCGTGGCCAAGCTCTTCGCCATCGACGATTTCGAACTGTATGTATTCTCTTACGGCTTGCTGCCGCTTGACCTTTGTTTTATTATCGCACGCCTGTGTATAGGCGCCGAGCTGGCGCTGGCGTTGTTGATTGCAGTCGGCCGTTGGCGCCGGTGGGTGAATCTGGCGGCGCTGCTGATTCTGGTTGCTTTCTCGCTTTTTCTCTGCTATGCCATGATTGTCGGACGCACAGACAGCTGCCAATGCTTTGGCAGGCTGGCCGACATGCCGCCGGCTGTCAGCCTGCTGAAGAACGCCGTACTCATAGCGCTTGTGCTGGTGTACATGAAGATTGGCGGGGATGGAGAAAGCCGACGCACAAAGTCTGCAGTCAAGATTCTTGTTGCCTTGGGAGCCGCGGCGGCGCTGGTGTTGCCGTTCGCGGTGTCGGTGCCTGACAATTGGATGTATGGAGCCGAGGAGATGCGCTTCGACCGAGCTGCTTTTGCCGAGGCGATAGGCGAGGGTGGGGGATTGGCCGACTACGGCATCGGCAGCGGCCGGCATCTGGTGGCTTTTGTCACCCCGGGGTGCCCCTACTGCCGCATGACGCGCCAAAAACTCGGCACCATAGCCGAGCGCCACAATATCGACGACGGGAGCATCATGTACCTCGAACCAGAAGAAATCGGCATCGGTCTTTTCATGTCTATAACCCGCGGAATGAGACCGTTGGTGATGCTCGTCGATAACGGCGAGGTGCGTGTCACCTACCATTACCGCAACATCAAAGAGCGGCAGGTGGTGGAGTTCCTCAACAACGGTGTTGATAAATAAATTTATGTGCATGACAAAAAAAGTGTATATTTGCGACTTAATATTGTAATTGTATTTCGATGCAAGTAGACATAAATCAATATATTAAATCATCATTTAACACACAAGAATTATGAGCGGTTTCTTTGGCGTCGTCAGTGAACGTCCCTGTATCTCCGATTTGTTCTACGGAACAGATTATCATTCGCATCTTGGCACCAAGCGTGCCGGCATGGCTACCTTTGACGGCAAGCAGGCCCATCAGAACATCCACAACATCCAGAATTCGCATTTCCGTCCGAAGTTCAGCAAAGACCTGGACGAGATGACCGGCAATGTGGGCATCGGCATCATCAGCGACACTGAGGCCCAGCCAGTGATGGTCAATTCGCATTTGGGACGCTTTGCCATTGCCACCGTGTCGAAGATAAACAACATCGCCGAACTCGAGGCCGACTGTCTGGCGAAGCACCAGCAGTTCACCGACCTGAGCATGGGACGTACCAACCCCACCGAGCTGGTGGCCCTCCTTATCTCGCAGGGCGAAGATTTCGTGAAGGGCATAGAGAATGTGTACAACAGAGTGAAGGGAAGCTGCTCGATGCTGATACTGACGCCAGACGGCGTTATTGCCGCCCGCGACCGCTACGGCCGCACGCCGATAGTCATCGGCCGCCGCGGCAACGACTATGCGCTGGCATCGGAAAGCCACTCATATATCAACCTCGGCTTCGAGACCTGCCGATTTGTGGGGCCGGGAGAGATTGTGAAGGTGTCGACTACCGGCGGCATACAGGTGCTACGCCCCGCCGAGGAAAAGCTGCAGATATGCTCGTTCCTCTGGATCTACTACGGCTATCCCTGCACCGAATATGAAGGCATCAACGCCGAAGAAGTGCGCTACAACCTCGGTCGGCTGATGGGCGAGCGCGACGATATAGAGCCCGACTTCGTCAGTCCGATACCCGACAGCGGTATCGGAATGGCCCTGGGCTACAGCAACGGCAAGAAGATACCCTACAAACGAGGTCTGCTGAAATACACGCCTACATGGAGCCGCTCGTTCATGCCCGTCAACCAAGCCGACCGTGCCCTCGTGGCACGCATGAAACTCATAGCCAGCCGTGCGGTGCTCGAAGGCAAAGAGGTGGTCTTCTGCGACGACAGCATCGTGCGCGGCACCCAGTTGCGCGACAACGTGAAGATGCTCTACGACTTTGGCGCCAAGCGTGTGCATGTCCGCATCAGCTGTCCGCCACTGGTGCACGGCTGCACGTTCCTGAACTTCAGTGAAAGCAAGACCGACCGCGAGCTCATAACGCGCCGCGTTATCGAGGAACTGGAAGGTGGTACCGTGCGCAATCTCGAGGCCTACCACGACCACACCACGCCGGAATATGCAAAGATGGTGGAGGTAATTCGTCAGCATGTGGGCGTCGACACGCTCAAGTTCAACACCGTGGACGACGTATGCCAAGCCATCGGCATGCCCAAATGCAGAATATGCACCCACTGCTTCGATGCCAGTTCCTACGGCGACTGAAACCCTATAAACAGAAAATAACACAACCCACAAGCATGAAAAGACTGTTACCATTACTCATCTGTCTGACTCTGATGTCTGCGGCCTTTGCACAGCGTCCGGGAAAGACACCGGCCAAGACACCGACTCTGCTTAGCGTGGCCGACATAGCCGGCAACTACGGCCTCGATACCGCATGGATCAACGATACTGCCGGGATAATGCGCTATCTCGACGAGCAGCCGCAAGACTATGTCGAACTCACCAACTTCTGCGTTTCTGTGCGCACCAAGGCACAGAAGATGCTTTCTTCTCTCGAGAACGACTACCCCTTCCGCGACAGTCTTATCTGGATAGACAGCAATACCGTCATATCCGACTATAGCGTCTACGAGTTCCGTCTGCGTCGCCTTGCCGACCTGATGGGCAAGATGAGCATACGGTACAGCCGCCTCGAACAACAGCGCATCGAGGCCGAGAAAGAAGCAGCCCGCCAGCGTGCTATAGAAGAAGCTCGGCGTCAGCAGGAAGAGCGCAACCGGATTGCTTCCGACTTGCGCTCGAATATCGAGCTGCACCACCGAGCCATCATCACCGCCTGCGACGGTGCCGGCATCAGCGACAAGGCGAAACTCAAAGAGCTCAAGGACCTCTACTATTCCTACCTGATGGTCTACAATAAGTATGACCTGTCGACCGGCAACGCCACCAATGAAAGCATCAACCGCCTCGACGAGCTCAACTCTTTTCAGAACGACCTGCTTGAGAACGTGGTAGGACAGAACTCGCTGCCATATCAGATAGAGAACTTCAAGAACGTGCTGAAGATGCGCTGCGAGAAAGACAATGGAGACGTCTACCGCTCCTACACAAAGGTGTTCAAACACACCTCGGTGCCGGTCAGTTTCGCCGATGTGAAGGAGTATGAGGAATACGTCAACCGCATGCGCACCGTCATCAATGTCCAGCAGCGCTACCTGCAGACTCTCGACCTTCGTGCCACGATAGCTTCGGGTACTGAGGCCATCAACACGCAGTATGGCAAAAAATACAAACAGGTCCTCAGTTCGTACCGCGATGTATATCGTGGCTTGAACACCCTGCCGGCTTTCACTACCAATGCCGAAAGCGTTCTCTTTATCGAGAGCCTTGAAGACTTTGTCGCCGCTCAGCAGCGTTATATCGATTTCTTCAGCGAAATGGAGGAGATTACCACACGCGGCGACACTATCAAGAATCGTGGCATCAACCGTGGCCGGGAGCTTTATGATGTCGTGGTCGCCTATCGCGATATCGAGGGCTCGCTGCTGCCAATACCGTCTTTCAGCACCACTGAGGGCGCCGACCTTTACGAAGCCCAGCTTGAAGAGGTGCGCAAGGTACAGCAGTGCTACCTTGAGGTGCTCGACCTCCGCGAGGTAATAGCCCGCAACGACGACACTATCACCAACGCCAAGAAACTCGACCGTACCTTGGCCAACGGATATCGTCTGCTGCGTCGTCAGGTGGACTTGAAACCAAACTTCTCCGCCGTTGAGCGTGGACGCAGTTTTATAGATATGCTACGCACCTACATCGAGCTGCAGCAGCTCTGCGTCACCACTATGCACAAGCTGGAGCATATTCGTAGCAATGCCCAACAGATTACCTCGAAAGACAGCCCCTACCGCAATATCGGCAAGGCCTATAGCCGCATGGAGAAAGCCTACAGCGGCATCGACGAAATCACCAATGCCGAAGACCTGCGCCGCTACAGCCGCCAGTGCGACTATATCCTCGAGATGCAGGACGCTTTCTTTGCCTTGCTGCGTAGCCAGACTGTGGCCGACGCTGACGCAAAGCTCAAGAAAGACAATGGTATCGACAAGATAAAACTTATTGTCGGTTTAGAGTAGGACTGCACGACAACAAAAAGAGAGGCGGCATCGTGTGGTGCCGCCTCTCTTTTTGTTATCAGCCTGTTTTACTTCTTCACCGGGATGGCCTCGAGGGTGGCCAACAGGTAGTCGTAGAACTTTTTGGCGCTCGGTATGTAGCAGCGCTCGTCGGGGCTGTGGGGGCTCTGCAGGGTCGGACCGAAGGAAATCATCTCCATGTCGGGATATTTGCCGCCCAGCAGGCCGCACTCCAGACCGGCATGGATGGCCATGACGGCGGGCTCTTTCTTGTAGAGTTTCTTGTAGGTGGCCTTCATGGTCTTAAGCAACTGGCTTTCCATGTTGGGTTTCCATCCGGGATAGGCACCGCTGAGCTGGCATTTGCCGCCGGCCATCTCGGCCAGGCACACGAGGCGCTCGGCGAGGGCTTCTTTGGCGGTGTCGACGCTCGAACGCAGCAGGGCGTAGACGACGAACTTCTTGCTGGCGGTTGTCTTGGCTATGGCCAGGTTCAGCGACGTTTCGACAAGGCCTTCCATATCTTTGCTCATGCGGACAACGCCGTTGGGTGCAACCATCATGAGGTTGATAATCTTCTGGGTGTCGGCTTCGCTGATGACGGTGGGGTTCATGCGCACCTTCTCGTACTTCATGCAGAAGTCGGGCTCGACGTTGGCAAGTTCTTTCTTGACCCATCCGGCCACTTTGTCGAATTCTTTCAGTATGCACTCTTCGTGCTCCTTGGGCATGGCCAAAACGGCCTCGGCGTCGCGCGGGATGGCGTTGCGCATGTTGCCGCCTTCGATGCTGATGAGGCGTATGCCGCACTCGGCAACCCAGCGCAGGTGGCGGAAGAGAAGTTTGTTGGCGTTGGCGCGGCCGGTGTTGATTTCCATGCCGCTATGACCACCTTTGAGGCCGCCGATGGTGAGCTTGTAGGCCACCATGTCTTTGGGAGCTTTCTCGGTGGTGTAGGGGATGGAAATGGCAGCGTCGATACCGCCGGCGCAGCCCACATAGAGTTTGCCCTCGGTCTCGCTGTCGAGGTTGAGCAGGTAGTCGCCGTGCAGTTCGCCCTTCTTCAGACCGAAGGCACCGGTCATGCCGGTCTCTTCGTCGGTGGTGATCAGGGCTTCCAGCGGACCGTGCTTGACGGTTTTGCTGGCGAAGACAGACATGATGGCGGCCACACCCATGCCGTCGTCGGCACCCAGCGTGGTGTCGCAGGCATACACCCAGTCGCCTACAATCTTGGTCTCGATGGGGTCTTTCTCGAAGTCGTGCTTCTTGCCGGCGCGTGCCTGGGGCACCATGTCCATGTGGGCCTGCAGCACCACAGGGTGCACTTTCTCCATGCCTTTGGTGGCGGGTTTGCTCATGATAACGTTGCCAACGCTGTCGACGCGGCAGGCGATTTTGTTCTTTTTGGCCCAGTCAACGAGGAACTGGCGCACTTTCTCCTCGTGTTTCGAGGGGCGCGGCTGGCGGGTGAGGGAGTAGAAGTTACTCCACAACTCTTTGGGTTCGAGGTCTTTGATTGTCATGATATTTTGTTTTTAGTATTTATTGTCTTTCAGATTATCTGACTGCAAATATACGAATTTATTTCTATGCGGCCAAAAAAAAATGCTATATTCTGTTCATATCTATATAGTCAACTATGTCGGTCAGCAGCGATGTCAGGTCGGCTTGTTCTTTCTGTGCTTTGCGCGATATGTCGGCCGTTGCTTCGGCCGTAGGGTCGATGCGTCGGGTGATGGTGAAGGCCGCCAGGAAGTTTTCGAGCTGTGCATAGTGTTCGGCTGCCAGCAGGTCGGTGGGGTCGGCTGGCGGGCGTGCGGTGCTGAACTCGTTGTGGATGGCATCGGCTGTTTCTTCGGCCACTTCGCCGCGCAGTACCAGCATTTTGTGGCCTGCCGGCCAAGCGGCTGAGGTGCTTGCGGCCGGGCGTTCGATGAGGTAGTAGTTCAGCCTTGTCAGCGTGTCGCGGTAGGTGAACATTGGCCAAAGGCTTTGCTGAAGTTCCATGTCGGCGGCGCGGTTGAGCTGCAATCCGTACAGCCGGTTCAGGTCGTCGACGAAGACATAGCTCGGTGTCGTCGAACCGAAGAGCAGGAAGGCATAGTCGTCGAAGTCGGGCATCGAGTCGTCGAGGTCCAGTGTCAGTGTTGTTTTCTTTTTCATCTCTCAAAGGGGTTGCCGTTTTGCGCAAAGTCGGGTCGGTAGTTGGCTTCGGCGTTCATCTCCTGTATCCATCCGGCGGTGAGGCCAAGCGCTTCGGCGCGGTCCACGACCTGGCGGTATTCGTCTTCGGTCAGGGTGCGGTCGAGTGGCGGTTCGAGTCCTTCGCGCGGCGGGAAGTATTGTGCCATCAGCGAAAGGTGCAGGCTGAAGGGGTTGAAGTTGTCGGCCAGCCATTCGAGGCATTGCAGCGAGTTGTCGATGCTTCCTGGCAGCACCAGATGGCGCACTATGATGCCGCGTATGGCGGTGCCGTCGTCGGTGGTCAGTCCGCCGCCCACCTGCCGCTTCATTTCGCGCAGCGCTGCAGCGGCCACCTCGGGGTAGTCTTCGGCGTGGCTCCATCGTTTGGCCATCGCGCGGTCCATGTATTTGAGGTCGGGCAGGTATATGTCTACCAGTCCCTCGAGGTTGCGCAGTGCCTCTACGCTCTCGTATCCACCGCTGTTGTAGACCACCGTGGGTGTGAAGCCGCGTTGGTGCACGGCGTCGACGATAGCCGGTATGCGGTCGGCATAGTGCGCCGCCGTCACCAGCCCCAGCAGGCCGGAGCTTTGGGGCAACAGTCGGCATATCTCGTCGGCCAGGCTCTCCACGCTCTGTCGGCCGCTTTCCACCTTCCGCCCGCTTATCTGCCAGTTCTGGCAGTAGTCGCATTGCAGGTTGCAGTGTGCAAAGAAGACGTTGACGATGCCTTTGCCCTCGGGGCCCACCAATGGCGGCTCTTCGCCGCGGTGGAGGCACACGGCGGCAACCTCCAGCGCCTCGCCGGCGCCGCAGTAGCCATGGCCGCGCGGCGTTCCGCAGCGGCGCGGACACATTGTGCAGCCTATTCCGTCCATTCGCAGTAGGAATAATACATTGTGCCGAGCTGCAGGTTGATGGCGTCGCGCATGGCTGTGCAGCTCACGTCGTATTCATCCACCTCGTCGGCCGTGTAGTAACGCTCCGTGCCGTCGTAGCGCACGCATGTGCAGGTCTTGTGGCATCCGCTCAGCCCTGCCAGACACGCCAACGCCGCGGACAATAACATAAAACATTTCTTATTTTTTTTAACGTGAATTTCCATAAATGTCCATGAATTTTCGTAAATGGTTAATATTCATCTAATATGTCCATGTTTTTGTTGATAAGGAAGCATTCGTTTTCTTCCTCAACGTAAGCGTATCGTTCGCCTTCCAATTTTCGAGACCCGAAGTTTATGAGAAGCCCTATGGGCATTTGCGTAAGTCTCAGATAGTTGAATAATTGGGCTCTGTGTGCGGAATCTAATTCTGATACAGACTTCAATTCGACACAAATATCTCCTACGGCAAGGTCAATACGGTACTTTTTCTCTAACAGGTGGTCTTTGTAATAGCACAATACCTCCTTCTCCAATTCACAATCAATACCGATACTGTTTAGTTCAATCTTTAAAGCTTCGGCATATACAGCTTCGAGCAGGCCGTGTCCAAGGTGTTTGTGTACCTCCATGGAGGCTCCTATTATGCTGTATACAGTGTCTCTGTATTGGCCAAAGTCGTACATCTGTAGATGATTTATGATTATTTGTGGCTATTTGTGGCAATTTGTGTTCAAAACAAAACGCATTATGTCAATTCGTGTTCACTGAATGCACGTACTAAAATCTTATCGTCTGAGCAGTTTTCGTGTCACTTTGCGTACCAGCGAGCGTTCGTTCCAGGCCACGACGGCCACGTAGACCAACAGCAACAGTGTGTTCAGCGCAAGGCGCCAGCCCAAAGCCTCGGGCCGCAGCAGCACCGTCAGCGCGTAGAGCGCCAGCGTCAGCGCGAAGTAGCCGCCGATGGCCGCCACGGGGTAGGGCACCGGGTTCTTACGCTGTCCGATGAAGTAGCTCAGCAGCACGCACACGCCGTAGCCTGCCAGACCGCCCCATGCACAGGCCATGTAGCCTATACGCGGCACGAAGACGATGTTCACCGCCACCAGCACTGCGCATCCTATGGCACTCATCACCGCGCCCCACCACGTCTGCCCGGTCAGCTTGTACCAGAACGAGAGGTTGAAGTAGATGCCCATCAGTATCTCGGCCATCATCACTATCGGCACCGCTGGCAGCGCTTCGCGGTAGTCGGCCCCCACAAAGTATTGGAACACGTCGATATAGCACATCACAGCAAGAAAGGCCAGCAGGGTGAACATGACAAAGTATTTCGTGGCCAACGCCTGCGTCTCCTTGCTCTGCTTGTCTTTCTGACCGCCGAACACAAATGGCTCGTATGCGTAGCGGAAAGCTTGTGTTATGAGGGCCATGATCATGGCCACTTTGACGCATGCACCGTAGACGCCCAGCTGGCGCATGCCCTCGTCGCCCGGAAGCAGCCACGGCAGCAGTATCTTGTCGGCCACCTGGTTGAAGATGCCTACGATGCCGAACAGCAGCAGCGGCCATGCGTATTGAAGCATGCGCTTCAATAGTTGAAAGTTGAAAGATGAAAGATGAAAGTCTTTCAGCTCTTTGACGAATCCGAGGGTGACCACGGCGGTGCACAGCAGGTTGATATAGAATATGTAGCCCACCTGGTCGGCTTCGTCGTACCAGCTCATCCACGCCATGTGGCTCCAGTGCGGCGCCACCATAAAGACGAACAGCGTCAGCAGCACGCTCATTGCGATGAAGCCCACCTTCAGCCCGGCGAATTTCCATGCCTTGCCGTCTTGGCGCAGGCGGGCGAAGAGTATGGCCTGGAAGGCGTCGAGCGCCACCACTACGGACATCGCCTTGATGTATTCCGGATGGTCGCTGTAGCCCATGGCCGCGCTTATCGGCCCGATGAATGCCATCACCAGCGCCACGAACGCCAGCGCCACCGCGCCCACTGCGCCCAGCGCTGTGCTGAAGACGCGCCTGCGGTAGGCAGGGTCGGGGTCGCCGTCGCGCTCTCTGCGGTTCGAGTAGTAGAAGAAGGTTGTCTCCATGCCGAAGGTGAGTATCACCAGCAGCAGCGCTGTGTAGGCATAGACGTTGGTCACCACCCCGTAGCCGCCCGAGGCGGCCGAGATGTGGTAGGTGTAGACCGGCACCAGCAGGTAGTTGAGAAATCGGCCCACGATGCTGCTCAGCCCATAGACCACCGAGTCGGAAAAGAGTCTTTTCAATGACGGCATAATCTTTGGATTTTAAGCTCTATACTTTCAACTTTTCAAAGTTTCATAACGTTCCGGCCTTTTTTTTATTGTCCGATGTCCCATTTTTTGTCGTGAATGATAAAGGAACATCTATAAATTGCCTCGGAGAGGCAAACTCTCAATAACCCCACACTCGCAGTGTGTGGTATATCAAGCGAATACAAATCAGCGTCTCTCCGAGACGCGGGTGAGCATCTGTTTGATTTACCCTACACTTCTGTGTGGGGGTTATTGAGAGTAATGCCTCTTCGAGGCAGTTTATAGAAGTCATCTTAAGTTAATTTTAACAGTTCTGGTTGCCGTTTTCGCCCCTACCGGTAGTGCATATCAACGATACATCAACGATATATCAACGATATTTCAACGATTGCAATCGTTGAAATATCGTTGATATATCGTTGATGTATCGTTGATATGCGCTCCCGGTGCACCTTGAGGA
>JAFVWV010000194.1 GCA_017501495.1 Bacteroidales bacterium
ACTTTCAATTTCTCGGCCACCCGCAGTCTGGCGCTGCGGCTGCGGCTGTTGGCAGCCACCTCGGCCTCGCCCGCGCCGCAGCTGCGCAGCTGGTGCAGGGGCGAGAGCGGATTGCCGTAGAAGTCTTTCTCCACCACACCGTCGAAGTTGCCGGCACGCATCCAGTTCTTCACTATGCGGTCTTCGAGCGAGTGGTAGCTGATCACCACCAAGCGTCCGCCGGCGGGCAGCAGTCCCGTGGCCTGCTGCAGCAGCTCGCGCAGCGCATCCAGCTCGCCGTTGACCTCGATGCGCAACGCCTGGAAGAGCATGGCCAGATACTTGTTTTCCATGCCGCGCGGCAGGTGGTGGCTGACGGCCTGACGCAGGTCGAAGGTGGTTTCGATGGCCTTCTCCGAGCGTGCCTTGACGATGGCCCGCGCCATCTGGCGTGCATTGGGCAGCTCGCCGTAGAGTTTCAGCAGCCGCGCCAGCGCATCCTCGTCCATGCTGTTCACGATGTCGGCCGCCGTGGTCTCCGTGCGGCGGTCCATACGCAGGTCGAGCTCGCCGTCCAGACGGGTCGAAAAACCACGGTCGGCCGTGTCGAACTGGTGGCTGCTGACGCCAAGGTCGGCCAGCACGCCGTCGACCTGCCGCACCCCCTGCAGACGCAGGAAACTCCGCATGTGGCGGAAATTCTCGTGGATGAAGGTGAACCTCCCGTCGTGCCACTTCTCGCTTTCGGCCTGTGCATCGGCATCCTGGTCGAAACCGATGAGACGCCCGTCGGGGCCGAGCCGCTCCAAAATGGCGCGCGAATGGCCGCCGCCGCCGAAAGTGGCGTCGACATACACGCCGTCGGGCTTGATGTTCAAGCCGTCAAGCGCTTCGCTAAGCATCACGGGTATGTGGTATTGGCTCATTCTTCTGCTGTCGTCTGGCCCAGCAGCGCCTCCGCCCTGAGGGCATAGTCGCTGGTGGCTTGGTTCATACGGTCGTAGGCCTCACGGTCCCAGAGCTCGATGAACTTGCCAGTCGATTGCAGAACCACCTCCTTGGACTTGGCGATAAGAGACTTCTGCTCCGGCGGCACCAGAAGGCGGTCGTTCGAGTCGAGCTCGATGATATTGCCCTCTGTCAGCTTGCGCAGCAGTTCGCGGTCCTCGCGGCGGTACGGATTCAGGCGTTCCTGGAGTTTTTCCACTTCCTCCCTGAAACTGGCATAGGTCCAAAGCTCCAAACACTCGGCATAGATACTCTGGCGTATCACAAAACGGCCATCCTCGCTCTCCAACTGCCTCTTGAGGGCAATCGGGAACTTGAAGCGACCGTTCGAGTCCACCTTACAGTATTCTTTTCCAAGTATTAAGGCCATTTTTACCTACTTTTTTCAGGTTGTAAAATTACGAAAAAATTCCCATTTACTGCCTAAAATTTCCAAATTTAGTTTTTTTTAACCTATTTTTGTTGTTCATAACCCTTAACGCACGAAACGGAAAAAAGTTTCATTTTTTTTGAATTTATTTTGCAATTCATTGTGCCACAATTCATTCCATAGACTCTCCGGAGACATCTCCACCTGCCTTGCAGCGCCGGAACACTGCCATTCAAGATGTTGAAAACTTTTCAGCACCGTCCTCTCCGAGTGCGCCGCCCAGCATCCTCGACCGTACCGGTAGCGCATATCAACGATACTTCAACGATATATCAACGATATTTCGACGATTAAAATCGTCGAAATATCGTTGATATATCGTTGAAGTATCGTTGATATGCACTACCGGTACCCTGTCGGACGACGGTCGGAACGGCACATCCGGACACGATACGGCAGCCAGAAGGCTTGTGAGACAATAGCTGGGTAGTAATCACGCACATACATTCCGGCATGGCAGAAAGGCGGAAAAAACTTTTTGCCATGTCGGATTTTTTGTTTATCTTTGCACGTTCAAAGACATAGTGAATATTCACAAACAAATACAGATAAAACAATGAAAATTCGTACATTAGTAGTAGTCCTCGCGCTGACGGCACTGCTGCCCACCGCAGCACGCGCCGACGAGGGCATGTGGCTCCTGTCGCTCATCGGCAAGAATTACGCCGACATGCAGAAGGCCGGTCTCAAGCTGAGCCCGGAAGACATCTACAGCATCAACCAGAGCTGCCTGAAAGACGCCATCGTCGGCCTGGGCAACGAGGGCTCGCCGTTCTGGCACTTCTGCACAGGTGAGATTATCAGCGACAAAGGCTTGATGAGCACCAACCACCACTGCGGCTACGGCAAGCTTCAGGAACACTCGACGGTGCAGCACGACTATCTGCGCGACGGCTTTTGGGCCTACACCATGGATCAGGAACTGCCCAATCCTGGCTTGACAGCCTCGATACTTGTGCGCATGGAAGACGTCACCGCCAAGGTGAAAGAAGCACTGAGCGACGACATGAGCGAGGACGACCGCGAGGCCGCCATACGCAAAGTGTGCAAAAGCATCGAGAAAGAAGCTGTCGAAGGCACAGAATATGCCGCCCAGGTGAAACCGATGTTCAATGGCAACCAGTTCTTCCTCTTCGTCCACATCATATACAAGGACGTCCGCCTTGTGGGTGCACCTCCTTCGAGCATGGGCAAATTCGGCGGCGACACCGACAACTGGTCGTGGCCGCGCCACACCTGCGACTTCTCGATGTTCCGTATCTACACCGCCCCCGACGGCAGCCCCGCTGCCTACAGCAAGGACAATGTGCCCCTCACGCCCAAGCACCACCTGCCGGTGAGCGCCGGCGAGCTGAAAGACGGCGACTTTGCGATGGTGATGGGCTTTCCCGGCACCACCGACCATTTCCTCACCAGCTATGGCCTCGAAGAGACCATGAACATCACCAACAAGCTGCGCTACGAGATACGCACCGTGAAAATCAACATTCTGCGTGAAGAGATGGCCGCCAGCCAGGCCACCCGCATCAAATACGCCTCGAAATATGCCAGCTGCTCCAACTATTGGAAATACAGCAACGAACAGAACAAAGCCCTCAAAGCGCTGAACACCATGGGTGTGAAGAAAGACGTAGAGAAGGAGTACAGCGAATGGGCCCGCCGCCAGGCAGCTCCCAAATACAGCCGCGCCCTCGGCCTCATACAGGATGGCTACGCTGCACGCAGCGCAGTCGAAGAGACCCGCCAGTACCTGCTCGAAGGCATGCTGACCGGTCCGGAGGCTCCGATGTTTGCCGCCCGAGTTGGCCGCAGCTTCAAGCACGACCTGGAGCAGAATCCCAAAGCCGACCTCAGCCGCTACGATGCCTACATCAGCGACTTCTTCAAAGACTATGACGAGCAGGTCGACCGCCGACTGACGGCCGCACTCTTCGGCTACGTCTACGCCCACATGAACGCCGACAAATGCCCGGAATTCCTCAAAGCCGCACAAAAGAAATACAAAGGCAACTGGGAAAAATACGTGGCCGACCTCTACGGCAAGAGCGCCTTCGCCAACCAGGAAGCCCTCGGCAAACTGATGCAGAAACCCAGCGCCAAACAGATTGACAAAGACCCGCTGTTCCAAGCCGGAATGGGCGCTTTGGAAGCCTACTGGGCCCTGAACGACGACCTCTCGAAAGAGAAAGAAGACAACCTGCAGCGCGGCATACGCGACTTCACCGACGGCATACTGCAGATCAACGACGGCCGCAAACTCATGTCGCCCGACGCCAACTCGACCATACGCCTCACCTACGGCAACGTGATGAGCTACGACCCGCGCGACGGCGTCAGCTATCACTACTACACCACCCTGAAAGGCGTCATCGAGAAAGAAGACCCGAACAACAGCGAATTCAATGTTCCCGAGCGCCTGAAGAAACTCTATAACGAGAAGAACTTCGGCTCCTACGCCGACAAGCGCGGCGAACTGCCCACCTGCTTCATCACCAACAACGACATCACCGGCGGCAACAGCGGCTCGCCCGTCATCAACGGCAAAGGCGTGCTTATCGGCTTGGCATTTGACGGCAACAGCGAGGCCATGAGCGGCGACATCGACTTCGAGGAGAACCTGCAGCGCTGCATCTGCCTCGACAGCCGCTATATGCTCTGGGTTATCGACGTCTACGCCGGCGCCAAGAACCTCATCGAGGAGATGGACATCGTCCGCTAAACACCGATTGCCAGATGAAACAAGTTCAGAGACAGCAACTGCAGCAGAAGCTATCGCCTCAGCAAATACAGCTGATGCGCCTGCTGCAGTTGCCCGTCACTGACCTTGAGATGGCCATCAAGGAAGAAATTGAGAAAAACCCCCTGCTCGACGCCGAGCCACCCGAAGAAGAGACGCTGCCAACGGTAGACAACGACCGCTCAGACTGGGACTCCGACCCCGACGACGACGGCTACGAATTCGACTACCGCGAGCACTTGGAGCACGACCCTAACGCCGAGCGACGTGAATTTGTGGTAAGCGACAGCCGCACTTTCGCCGACCGACTGGCCGAACAATTGGCCTTGCGCCCGTTGACCGACCGACAACAAAAGATAGCCACCGAGCTGATAGGAAGCCTCGACGACGCAGGATACCTCAGCCGCGACCTCGCTCTTATCGCCAACGACCTCGCCTTCCGCCAAGGCATTGAAGCAACGGAAAAGGAAGTCGAAGAAGTGCTCGGCATCGTACAGAGTCTTGAGCCCGCGGGCATAGGCGCCCGATCGTTGCAGGAATGCCTGATGCTGCAGTTGCGCCGCATGAACGAAGAAGGCCGCACAGAGAAGGCCCTCGGCAATGCCATGGCCATCATCGGGAAACACTTCGACGACTTCGCCGCCCACAGATATGACCGCATCTGCGACGCCCTCGGCATAAACCAAGACGAACTCGACGAGGCTGCCGACCTCATACGGCACCTCAACCCCAAGCCAGGGTCGTCGGACAGCGAGAGCGACTCGGCCGCAGCCTATGTGACACCCGACATCATAGTCACTCAGCACGACGGGCAACTTCAGTTCTACCTGAACGACGGTGGACTGCCAAGGCTGAGCCTCAACAGTTACTATACCAATATGCTCCAAGAAATGGAGCAGAACAAAGGAGACAAAGAGACTGTACAATTCCTGCGCTCGAAACAGGCCGACGCACAGGTGTTCATCGACCTGCTGCGCCAACGGCACGACACGATAGAACGCATCATGCGCTACATCGTCAAACATCAGAGGCGCTTTCTGCTCAGCGGCGACAGCGACGACCTTCAGCCGCTGCGCCAACGCGAGGTAGCCGAAGCCACCGGGCTTGACATCAGCACCGTAAGCCGCATGGCCAACAGCAAGTATCTGCAGACAGATTTCGGCACTATACCCTTGAAAGACTGCTTTTCGAAGGGTATGACGACAGAGGACGGCGAAGTGTCGGTGGAGACCATCAAACAACGTTTGGCCAACGCCATAAATGCAGAAGACAAACACTCACCGCTGAGCGATGACGCTCTGACCAAGATGCTCAACGCACAAGGGATGCCGCTGGCACGCCGCACTGTGGCCAAATACCGCGAGCAGATGGGCATTCCTGTAGCCCGCCTGCGCCGCGTCATCATACTGCTGTTCATTCTCACTTTCGGCAGCAAGGCATCGGCACAGATGTCGTACTACGACTCGATTATAAACCTGCGGCTTGAAGCATCAATCCGCCAAGCGGACAAAACCAAGACTACAACTGCGACAAAGGCTGTAAAAGATACTGAAAAAAAAGAAAAGTCGGGGACTAAGTCCACCGCCAAAGCGGCAACCGAGTCAAAGGTGACAAAGGACGACTTGGAGGCCAAGGCACAACAGGAGTCCTACATTGTGCCGATGTGGTACGATGCGTTCCCGCAACACCGCGTCAACCCACTGGGACGGACAAAACTGGACCAACTGCCCGATGAGATCAACTTGCACTTGGTATCCGACACGAACGAATTTAGCTTCCCCGTGCGGAATCACAAGACCAGCAACTATGGATGGCGATGGAACCGCGGACACCACGGAGTGGATATTGGGCTGAAGACCGGCGACCCTGTACACGCTGCCTTCGGCGGCACTGTACGCGTGGCATCACGCATGGGCGGCTACGGCAACTGCGTCGTTATACGCCACCCCAACGGATTGGAAACACTCTACGGACACCTCTCGAAAATCAACGTGCGGCCCAACCAACAAGTCGATGCCGGCGAAGTGATCGGGCTCGGCGGCTCTACCGGCAACAGCACCGGTCCACACTTGCACTTCGAATGTCGTTTCCTCTACCAGACATTCGACCCCGAATGGATACTCGACTTCAACAACTACACATTACGCACACGCCGCCTGCACCTTGACAAAAGCTACTTTGGCATTAAAAAACCACATAAAGGCGAAACACTCGACTACAAAGCCGACAAAAGCATCATCAAAGAGTCTCACAAAAGAAGACGCTCAACGACACCGGCAAAAAACGATTTTTGACTATATATATTATGAAAAAGACAAATCTGTCCGACTATGACCCGGCGGCAGTGCCCGAAGGCAAGAAATATAAAATCGGTGTAGTGGCAGCCGAATGGAATCCAGAGGTGACCAACGCCTTGCTGAATGGTGCTGTAGACACATTGAAAGAACACGGCGTAAGCGACGAGAACATCGTGGTGCGCCGTGTGCCTGGCACTTTCGAACTGACCACCGCAGCCGACATAATGCTTGGCTACAGCGATATCGATGCCGTAATATGCATAGGATGCGTGATACAAGGCGAGACCCGCCACTTCGAGTTTATATGCCAGGCCGTGTCGCAAGGGCTAACCAATGTAGCCATCAAATATCATCGTCCGGTGATTTTCAGCGTACTGACCACCGACACCATGCAGCAAGCATTGGATCGTGCAGGTGGCAAGCACGGCAACAAAGGCGTCGAAGGAGCCGTCACAGCCCTCAAGATGCTGGCATTTTCCGATTCAATAAAGCCTGAATTACCATTCTGATGCGCATAGTTTTCTTCGGCACACCCGATTTCGCCGTCGAGAGCCTCGACGCCATCATGCACAGCAGCCACGAGGTGGCAGCCGTGGTAACAGTTCCCGACCGTCAAGCCGGTCGAGGACAGAAAGTGATATTCAGCAATGTGAAGCAATATGCGCTCGACCACCAGCTACCCCTTTTGCAACCCGAAAAACTACGCGACACTGAATTCATCGACGCCCTGCGCCGCATCGATGCCGACTGCTTCGTGGTGGTGGCTTTCAGAATGCTGCCAGAGACAGTATGGGCAATGCCAAGATATGGTACCTTTAACCTGCACGCATCACTGCTGCCACGCTACCGTGGTGCCGCACCAATCAACTGGGCCATCATCAACGGCGAGAAAGAAACTGGCGTCACAACATTCATGTTGAACCACCGCATCGACGAAGGGGCCATCCTGCTGCAACAGCACACAACAATAGAGCCAACCGACAATGCAGGCACCCTGCACGACCGGCTGGCAGGCATGGGCCGCACATTGGTGATACGGACCCTCGACGGTCTGGCAGATGGCAGCCTGTCGCAACACCCACAAACAGGAACTGCATGTCCTGCACCGAAGATTTTCAAAGACGACTGCCGCATAAATTTCGCCCGACGTGCATCCGAGGTGGTTGACTTTGTCCGCGGCCTCGCCCCATATCCTGCCGCGACCATGACTCTTTCCAACCCAAAGGGTGAAGAGGTGGTTTTCAAACTATACAAAATCGCTGCCGAAACAGGTCCGTCAGCACTACCAGGAACGTTGTTTTGTGATGGAAAAGAGGTCCTAAAAATCGCAGTAACAGACGGTTTTGTGAGAATTTTGGAGCTGCAAATGGCCGGAAAAAAGAGAAATTCTATCGAAGACTTCCTCCGCGGAAATCAATTAAAGGATTGGAAATTAGCACGATAGAAAATGAGCGGTATTTTTTTTTCAAAAAAATGCAAAAAAAATTTGGCTCATATTGAAAAAAAATCATACATTTGCAGCGAGAAACATTTAAAACATTTTAAACATTATCATTATGAACAAAACCGAACTTGTTAACGCAATGGCCGCCAAAACCGGCATGACCAAAGTGGCCGCCAAAGAGGCCATGAATGCTTGCTTCGCCACCATCGCTGAGCAGCTGAACAAAGGCGAGAAGGTGAGCCTCATCGGCTTCGGTACCTTCAGTGTTGTCGAGCGCAAAGCCCGCACCGCCAAGAACCCTCAGACCGGTGCCACCGTGAAGGTCGCCGCAAAGAAGGTTGCCAAATTCAAGGCCGGCAGCAACCTCATTGTTGCCAAAAAGACTGCTGCCAAAAAGAAAAAATAAGCAGCTTGCGTTAAAATGAGCAATGGCGGAGCCCCCTCTATGGGCTTCGCCTTTTTTTTCGCCGGCAGCATCAGGACTAATCATCGACCATATTCGATGAATGCTCAGAATCCAACATCCACATAACGTACGAGAGTAATCATCAGGCACGAAAAAAGGCTATCCAAGCAGGCCTGTTAAGACTATTTAACTAAAAAATGTTATAATTTGCAAATAAATTCGTATCTTTGCATTTCAATACCATAATACGGCGCATGAAGCCATGCGGTAGTGAACTAATGATACAGAAGATGATAGGAATGATAGGCAGCGGCAGCTGGGCCACTGCATTGGTCAAAATATTACTCGAACAGGCCGACCAGACTGTCAATTGGTGGGTGCGTAGCGATGATGTGCGAAAGGGACTTTTATCGACAGGGCGCAACCCTAAGCATTTGCCCGACTTGCAACTGGATGCAACAAGACTGCATATCACTGGAGACTTGGCTGATGTCGTGAAGCAAAGTTCTCACCTTTTTCTTGCCATCCCATCGGCTTATATTGGCGACACGCTTGAGCTCATCCCGTCAAAAGCATACGAAGGACATCGCTTCATCTCGGCCATCAAGGGCGTGATGCCGCGACGCAAGAAATCAGTCTCTATGTATTTGGAGCAGACTCTTGGCGCAAGCAGCAACGATATATGTGTGGTCAGCGGTCCGAGCCACGCCGAAGAAGTAGCTCACGGAATGCCCACATTCTTGACAGTGGCATCGCACAGCCGAAGCCTTATCGAAGAAGTGGAACGTATGCTACAATGCAGTTACATTCACACTCGCCACACTTCAGACATTGACGGAGTGGAGCGGTGCGGATTGGGCAAAAACATTTACGCCATCGCCGCCGGCCTTTGCCAAGGCTTGGGCTATGGCGACAACCTGAACGCTGTAATGACAACCGCAGCTTTCCGTGAAATGAAAGACATGCTCGACACCCATGTACCGAACAGTGACCGCGATATGAACCAATCATGCTACTTGGGCGATTTGATAGTCACCTGTTGGTCTCAACACAGCCGCAACCGACGCTTAGGCGAGATGGTGGCATGCGGGGCGACCACAGAAGAGGCTTTCGCGGCTATGGGGACAGTGGCAGAAGGTTACTACTCTGTCAAAAACCTTCATGAGATATCACACCAATTCGACTTACACATGCCAATAGCAGAAGCCGTATACCGTATCTTATATGAGCATAGCGACCCTCGCGAAGAAATAGAAAAACTTATTGCAGATGTGTTCTGATTTTGACGATATACGCCCTTACACCGACGACGAGATACCAGAAGCCATGAAACGTATCGCAGATTGGGATATGTTTCCGCAAATAGTACGTTTCATCTATCCGGATTTATCAATTGACACCGCAAGACAGCGCCTGCTTGCCACAAAAACCATACACCAGTTTCAGGCCACATTTATGAATGATGCGATAAAACGCATCATTCACGAAACAACCGACGGGTTTACCTTTGGAGGCCTGCACCACCTGCGACGCGGTGTGCCCTATACCTTTGTGAGTAACCATCGCGACATCACACTCGACGCCTTCCTGCTACAACACGTGTTGATGGAACAGCGCGGCGAGACTTCGCATATAGTTTTTGGGCAAAATTTGCTTGCAATGCCCATTATTGAAGTGCTTTTCCGCAGCAACAAACTGATACGTATGGAACGCGGTGGCTCTCCCATAGCATTCTACCGCAGCCTGCAACACCTATCAAAATACCTCAACCGATTGGTATGCGATGAACATCAATCGGTTTGGATAGCACAAAAGAACGGTCGCGCAAAAGATGGGCATGACCAAACAGCCCCGGCAATAATAAAAATGCTCACTCTTGGCGGAGAAGGAGACCAACGCCAAATCCTGGAGCGGATGCATTTGGTTCCTATGAGCATCAGCTATGAATGGGATCCCTGCGACACCATGAAAGCAGCAGAACTCTACAATAGTCGCGACGGCCAATATCAAAAAGCGCCTGACGAGGATGTTAAAAGTGTGGTAACAGGTATAATCGGCCCTAAAGGGAGAGTTCATCTAGAAATAGGCACACCGTTGCGTCCGCGAGACCTTGTTCCTACCGATGGAGAGGATCTGGCAGATCACGTAGCAACATTAATTGACCAAGGCATACAAGCAGGCTACAGGCTCATGCCGACCAACTATGCGGCCCACGCTATTTTAGGAGGACGGCCTACGGTCGGACGCTTTACACAACATACAATAGACAGACTTATTGCTCGCGCCGAAGCTCTACCCAACCCCGACATGCGTCGCTTGCTCATTGAAGCCTACGCAGCGCCCGTCGACGCCAAGCGTTAGTCTTCAGAATAGAAAAACTTACTTTCAAAATTCAGAAGGTAAACGCGATCAGTTGCACGAGTAAAAGCCGTATATAACCACCGCAACCAATCACGGTCGAGAGTCATATCCGGCGGAAGGAAACCTTGATCAATAATTACTGTATGCCATTGACCGCCCTGCGTCTTATGACAGGTTAGGGCATACGAAAACTTCACTTGCAAAGCATTGTAATAAGGATTCTGCCTCAATTCACGCAGACGTTCGGACTTGGTTGGCAGCTCTACATAATCCTCCATTACAGCCATGTAAAGGCGCTGTTGTTCGTCGGTAGTGAGAGCTGGCGACTCGCTATATAGTGTGGATAACAACAACTTGCAGTCTCTCGGCTGCTCATCAGGATAGTCGACAAATCGTAGTGTAGCGTCGGCAAAACGAAACCCATAAATATCCTGCACGTTACGGATACTAAGAACCTCTACGATATCACCATTGGCGATAAAGCCTATCGTACTTTCCTCGTCTAACCAATAATAGTTGTTCTTGACAACCATAAGGTAATCACCTGCATTAACCTCCTGTTCTCTAAAGAGCACGTTATTGCGAATACCTTGGTTGAAAAGGTTGGCCCGCTTGTTACTGCGAGTGACCACAACGACATTCTCAAGCGAGACATCTTCATATTCTCTATATAGGGTCTCTGTCAAGTCTTCACCACGTAAAGACACCACATCCACGGATGTAATGAACAGAGGCAAGCTGGCATTATCGCCATCAGTCATATCTGCTATTTGTGTCCGTAGGTCAGTGGCATTTGTCAATATACCAGACATGCTTTGTTGCCTGACAACCTCAGTCAACTCGTGCGTGATGACATTAAGATCAAACATGGATGAGAGGTACCGCGAATCCAAAGCCAAGCTTTCACTTTGACCGACTGGAGGCAGCTGAGCTGTATCACCGATAAGCATTAGGCGACAGTGATTGCCGTCAAAAACATAGTCGATAAGATCTTCAAGTAAACTCCGATTCGACGATGCGGAATCTGATGAGCCAATCATGGAAGCCTCATCAACAATGAACAAGGTATAGGAATGCTTATTAACAGCCCTCACGGTGCGAATCATCCCCGACGCATCGGTTGCTGTCATGTATATCTTCTTGTGGATGGTATATGCTTGACGGCCAGAATAGGCGGAAAGGACCTTGGCTGCACGTCCTGTAGGAGCCAACAACAACGAGTTAACCTTCAGTTGGGGCAAAGTCTTGATTAAAGCTGACACAAGCGAAGTCTTGCCTGTACCGGCATAACCCCGAAGGAGCAATACCGAGCGTGGGTCAGCATCAAAAAGAAAATGTGCCATGACGGCACAAGCATCTCGCTGCCCGCCTGTCGGAACATGCGGGAAGCGAGACAGAATAAGTTGGGATACCGACTGTTCTACGTCAACCACAGAGCGCTACTCATCAAGAGGAGTGGCGGTGCTGGCAGGCTGCTGCATCGGGGTCAGGTCGTTAGAGGCCGTCACTTCACTATGCATCGGGTCAACACTGGTACTATGCGGAATAGCAATCGTAGCGATAATGCTGAGAACCATAAGAGCACCGGCAAGTACCCAAGTCGCCTTCTCAAGGAAATCGGTCGTCTGACGGACACCCATCACCTGCGTGGGAGCCGAGAAATTAGCCGCAAGGCCACCTCCTTTAGAGTTCTGGATAAGCACAACAGCTGCGAGAATCACGCAGACAACGATAATCAGGATTACTAAAAAAATGTACATTTCTTTTACTAATAGGGTTATTTGTTGTTTATTAACGATTTCAAATGCTCAATTCGGGGTGCAAAAATACTACTTTTTTCGGGATTATCAGCCAAAAGATTTTTATAAATTTCCAAAGCCTTGTCATATTTACCCTGTCCTTCCAATATAAACGCAAGAGTTTCAGTACCTAACGACTCATTCACCCGAAGACTTTTTTTATCATCGAGCGCTGTCGGCACGTCGGCAGAAACAGCCTTCTGCATATCCTCAGCCGGACCAGCCTGAAGGAAATTTGAAAGAATCACACTCTTAGGAGCCGTCTTGAAGGAGACTTCTTGGAAAGTATTTATTTCAGACAGGATATCAAATGATGGGTCGTCCGTCGCAGCCATGCTTGCTTGTCCGAGCAACGACTCAAGCCCATCTGTGTTGCACACAGAAAGGGCAACAGCGCGACGCTGTTCCGGAGTATCGTAGCAATATACATGGTCGGCCAGCAATGCCAGCAATCCTATAACGGATGAGTGCGAATATTTAGCCTGTACCGCACGCAACCACGCACGATCTTGCGAACTGAACTTGGATGGTCTGCCCACCATGTCGATAAATTGTTTTTTGTCCATTACGATAGCCTCTTAATTATCGCTCAATTAACAATTTTTTACACTCAATTTTGAATTTGCAAATATACTAACTATTTTTGAAATAGAAAAAAAAGAATTTATTTCACGCTCACTAACACTTATTTTTCAACACATTAAGCAAAAAAAAGTTTTTGCACGAATATTTTTTTGCGTCCAATTAAAAAAAATTACGTACCTTTGCAGCCTCAAATTTGTGAAAATCTGAGACAAAAAAGCACAGAAAATAAACAATAAATATCGTACGAATATGAAGAGAACATTTCAACCCTCGCTGAGAAAAAGAGCCAACAAGCACGGTTTCCGCAAGAGAATGTCAACCGCTAACGGCAGAAAAGTGTTGGCAGCTCGCCGCCGCAAAGGCAGAAAAAGACTGACCGTCTCTGACGAGAGATAGTCAAAATTGGCCATAGTATAGCTATGGGCACAACATTGTAAATAAAAAAGAAGTACCAATTTGATACTTCTTTTTTATTTCATAATACTTTGACAATATGAGCAGACGAGACAAACAGCTACCGATATTGGAGCGTATAACCATCACTGATGCCGGATCCGAAGGCATGGCTCTGGCCCGTGTCGACGGATTTGTTGTTTTCGTGCCATTCGTAGTACCGGGCGACGTAGTCGACATACAAATATACAAAAAGAAAAAGAATTATGCCGAAGGTCGTGCAGTACACTTCCACGAGTTTTCGCCTCTACGTGTCGACGCCGTGTGTCCTCACTTTGGAGTATGTGGGGGATGCAAATGGCAAATCATGAACTATGCGGCACAACTCGAAGCAAAACAAAGGCAAGTGCGTGACAATTTGGAGCGGCTTGGCAACGTTGACTGCACACAAATGCGTCCGATATGCGGTTCAGAGCAAATCTATTATTATCGGAACAAACTGGAATTCACATTCTCCAATCGAATGTGGCGCACAGCTGAACAGATGGCAGTCGCTAACGATGAACCTTCATGGGGAGCTCTTGGGTTTCATATTCCGCAGATGTTTGACAAGGTGTTACCCATCGAACATTGCGCTCTACAACAAGACCCGAGCAACCACATACGCCTTGCGGTACGGGACTACGCAATCAAGAACAACCTCGAACCTTACGACCTGAGGAACCATTCCGGGTTCTTGCGCAACTTGATTATCCGATGCAGCACTCTTGGACACTGGATGGTAATTGTGGTCGTGGCACAAGACGACATGTCGCGTCTTGCGCCGCTGCTTGACATGCTTTCCGAACAATTTCCACAAATCACATCGCTTCAGTACATAGTAAACACAAAATTAAATGATTCTTACGGAGACCTCGAGGTCCATACCTACAAGGGTGAAGACCATATCGAGGAGGAAATGGAAGGCTACATGGGAAGCGCGCCGTTAAGATTCATTATCAATCCAAAATCTTTCTATCAAACAAACTCGCGCCAAGCACAACGTCTATACAGTTTTGTGGCCGAATTGGCAGAATTGCAACCGACAGACACCCTATACGACCTCTATACCGGGACAGGCACAATAGCCCTGTTCCTGGCCGACAAATCACGCCGCGTAGTCGGTATCGAATATGTTGAAGAGGCCATTGCCGATGCACGGGTCAACGCCAAACGTAATGGTTTTGACAACACGCAATTCTATGCAGGCGACATGGCCAAAGTGCTTACCGCCGACTTCATAGCTGCCAACGGTCGGCCCGATGTAGTGGTGACAGACCCACCGCGCGCCGGCATGCACGAGAAAGTAATAGAACAGCTGCTGGCAGCCGCGCCACGCAAAATCGTATATGTCAGCTGCAATCCTGCCACCCAGGCACGCGACCTGCAGATGCTCGGAACTCGCTATGATGTACATCGCATACAGCCTGTCGATATGTTTCCACATACTCAGCACGTCGAGAATGTCGCAGAATTAGTCCTACGCAATAGTTAATAAACTGCAAAAAGTATATTTTTTTAACAAAAAAGCACCTATTCAAAAAAAAAGTATTATCTTTGCACGTTGATATGTTGTCACACCGAGCGTGCGCAAGTCGCAGCAAAATGTTAAAACATAGCAATATACATAAAGATAATAATAAATATAAATATAACTGACAAGATGAAAAAAGTATTATTGAGTCTGATTACGGCTATCGTATGCTTGCCTATGGCTTTCGGCCAGATTAATGCCGGCCACGAAATCAAGACCTATCATGAGTCGGCTTGCGGCTCGTTCTACTGGA
>JAFVWV010000023.1 GCA_017501495.1 Bacteroidales bacterium
TACAACACCTATACCCCCGCCGTGATTCTGCGCAACGTGTTCGAGAACCCCGGCTGGTACACCGCCTACACCCCCTATCAGGCCGAGATTTCACAGGGCCGTATCGAAGCCCTCCTCAACTACCAGACCATGGTCAGCTCCCTCACCGCCATGCCGATGGCCAACGCCTCTATGTTGGACGATGCTACCGCTGCCGGCGAGATGATGCTGATGTTCTTCCGCTGCCGCACCCGCGAACAGCAGAAAAACAACGTCCATAAATACTTCGTTTCTGAAGGCGTGTTCCCGCACTGCATCGGCGTGATGCAGACCAACGCCGCCGCTCAAGGCATCGAACTGGTCATCGGCAAAGCCGACAAAGTGGAACTCGACGAGACCTTCTTCGGCGCGATGATCCAGTACCCCAACTACTGGGGCGGCATCCACGATTTCGCCGCTTTCACCGCCAAGTGCCACGAGCTCAAGATTTTCGTGGGCGTTGCCACCGACCTGTACGCCCTCACGCTCCTCACTCCTCCCGGTGAATGGGGCGCCGACTGCGTGACCGGTTCCACCCAGCGTTTCGGCATCCCGATGGGCTTCGGCTCACCGGCCGCCGGCTTCTACGCCTGCACCGAGGAGTTCAAGCGCCAGATGCCCGGCCGTATCATCGGCATTACCGTTGACGCCGAAGGCGGTCGCGCCGTGCGTATGGCCCTCCAGATGCGCGAACAGCACATCAAGCGCGAGAAAGCCACCTCCAACATCTGCACCGCCAGCGCCCTCACCGCCATCATGGCTGGCTTCTACGCCATGTGGCACGGTGCCGAAGGTCTGCGCAACAAAGCCACCAAAATCAACGTGCTGGCTGGCGTGCTGGCTTCCGAAGCGGCCAAATACGGTTTCAAACAGTACAACGAATACTATTTCGACACCCTCTGCCTCGAAACACCCGAAGGTCTCACCTGCGAGGATGTGAAGAAGGTGGCCCTGTCGAAGGAGATCAACCTCTGCTACCACTGCGAGCGTTGCTTCACCGTCTCCCTCGACGAGACCGTGACCTTGAAGGATGTCAACGCCATCCTCGAGGTGCTGGCCATCACCGCCGGCAAGACCTTCACTCCGTATGTGTGCCAGGGCAACTGCGTTCCCGACCTCCACATTCCGGAAAACCTGAAACGCAAATCTGAAATCCTTACGCAGGAAATCTTCCACAAATATCATTCCGAAACGGAGATGATGCGTTATATGAAGATGTTGGAAATCAAGGATTTGTCGCTCAACCGCGCGATGATTCCGCTGGGAAGCTGCACCATGAAGCTCAACGCTGCTGCCGAGATGCTGCCGCTGAGCTGGGCCGCTACCTGCAACATCCATCCTTACGCTCCCGCCGACCAGACGCAGGGCTACCTCGAAATGATTGACGAGATGAGCCACTGGCTGTGCACCATCACCGGTTTCAAGGCCATGTCGTTCCAGCCCAACTCCGGTGCTGCTGGCGAGTATGCCGGTCTGACCGTCATCCGCAACTACCTGCACCACATCGGTCAGGGACACCGCAACATCTGCCTGATTCCCGCCTCCGCGCACGGCACCAACCCTGCCTCTTCCGCCAAGGCTGGCTTCCAGGTCTGCGTGGTGAAATCGACCGAGGACGGTGAAATCGACGTGAACGACCTCCGCGAGAAGGCCGAGGCCAACCGCGACAACCTCGCCTGCCTCATGATCACCTATCCCTCCACGCACGGTGTGTTCGAGGAAGCGGTGCTCGACATCATCAAGATTGTACACGAGAACGGTGGCCAGGTGTATATGGACGGTGCCAACATGAACGCGCAGGTGGGCTTGACCTCCCCCGGCACGATGGGCGCCGACGTGTGCCACCTCAACCTGCACAAGACCTTTGCCATGCCTCACGGCGGTGGCGGTCCCGGCGTGGGCACCATCTGCGTGGCCGAGCACCTCGTTGACTTCCTGCCGAAGCATGCTTTGACCACCGTTGGCGGCAAAAACGGCAGTCAGGTGGCCTCCTCGCCTTACGGCAGCGCCTACCTGTTGCCCATCACCTACGGCTACCTCAAGATGCTGGGCGGCGAGGGCTTGAAGCACGTCACAGAGTGCGCTATCCTGAACGCCAACTACATCCGTGCCCGTTTGCAGAACGACTATAAGATTTTGTACACCGGCAAGAACGGCATGTGCGCCCACGAGATGATTCTCGACTGCAACGAGTTCGAGAAGAGCTGCGGCGTGCAGGTGGGCGACATCGCCAAGCGTTTGATGGACTACGGTTTCCACGCTCCCACCGTGGCCTTCCCAGTACACGGCACTTTGATGGTGGAGCCCACCGAGAGCGAGCCGCTGAGCGAGCTCGACCGTTTCTGCGACGCCATGCTCTCCATCCGTCAGGAGATCCGCGACATTGAAGAGGGCAAGGCCGACCGCGTGAACAACGTCATCAAGCGCGCCCCGCACACGATGGGTGTGGTTTGCGCCGACACGTGGGATCGTCCCTACACCCGCCATCAGGCTGCCTTCCCGATGCCCGTCGCCGACAAGTACTGGCCGACCGTCAGCAAGATCGACGACGCCTTCGGCGACAGAAATTTGGTCTGCGTGCTGGAGAAATGAGAATTGAAAACTGAAAATTGAAATGCCATGTGTACGTATAACATCACATTGAATGATTCGTTGGTTGACAAAGTTCGTCCTGTATTTGCTGATGAGCAATCGTTAAAGCATTGGATACAGGAGCAGGTTTCATTGGCTATGGAACGCCTTGCCAACAACGAACAAGAGGTGACAGCGCAACACGAAATGATCAAAGATAGTCTGACTAAAGCTTTTGATGAAATGCATTCTGGGAAAACTCTAAAGAATGCCCGAACTCTTTTTCACTGATAATACTTGATGATGACTGTTACTATTGACTACTTACCCGAATTTGAACATCGCGCAAAAGTATTGGCAAAAAAGTACAAGTCGTTTGTATCAGACTTCAATATTTTTCTTGACGAGCTGGAGCGCAATCCCTTTGGTGGAGAATCGTTAGGACATAACACATACAAATTTCGTATGGCAATCGCATCAAAGGGGAAAGGTAAAAGTGGTGGAGCAAGGGTCATAACTTATAATGTTCATCAAAAGGAAGAAGACGTTGTCATCACATTGATGTCTATATATGACAAATCTGAAATCAGCAATGTATCAGATGCATACTTACGGCAATTGATAGCAATTATAGAAGGGGGACAGTGATGTCCGCCCCTTCTATTTGTTTAATTTTTATATTCACCAAACCGAATGCCTATGAATAAATAATGGTCTAAAGACATAAACATAAAAGCGTTTGCTTTATTGGGATTTCTTTCAATCTTCGACACATTGCAATGACCATCCCCGATACAGTGAAGCGTTCACGCATTCGCGTGGGCTATTCTGTATGTTGGTGGTCATGGGAGTCGAAGCCCGAAAGAACCGACAAATATAAAAGCAGAAGTGGTCCACGCTTTTTTGTTGTCTGATGTTGGAAGGATAGGACTGCGAAAAATATTTTCAAAAATTTATTAACCGATGTGCTAGATGGGATATAACGGAGCAGGTAATTAATGATAAAGA